>JBJSZR010000656.1:0-1101 GCA_046090385.1 Bacteroidota bacterium | reverse complement strand
GCATGTTGGCCCCGTCCGATTTTGCCTGGGAGGGTTCAGGATGAGTCTCTACAAAAAGTCCGTCGACGCCGACTGCGATTCCTGCTTTTGCAATGAGCTCGATCAGTTCGGGACGACCACCGGTCACACCACTTGACTGGTTGGGTTGCTGTAGAGAATGTGTGATATCCAAGATCACAGGTACATGGTTCTGTTGCATGGCAGGAATGCCCCGATAATCGACCACCAGGTCCTGATAGCCGAAAGTGGTTCCTCTCTCGGTTAGTAATACATTGTTATTACCGGTTCCTCTGATCTTATCGACAGCAAAACGCATGGCTTCAGCGGATAGAAACTGGCCTTTTTTGACATTCACGAATTTCCCTGTATTACCAGCTGCAACCAGCAGATCAGTTTGGCGACAAAGAAATGCGGGGATCTGTAACATATCCACGAAGGCAGCTGCTTCTGCAGCCTCGTGTGATTCATGGATATCGGTTACGACAGGCACTTCAAAACGCCTACGTACTTCTGCCAAAATCTTCAAGGCCGGTTCATCGCCGATCCCCGTGAACGAATCGGTACGAGTCCTGTTCGCCTTCCGATAACTAGCCTTGAAAATAAAAGGAATCTTCAAACGGTCGGCGATCGTATTGATCCGCTCTGCGATCCGAAAGGTCATGTCTTCCCCTTCAACTACACAAGGGCCGGAAAGCAAAAAGAAGTTGCCAGATTGGGTATGACGTATATGTGGTAAACCGGAAATCATTTTCAGAAGGTTTTTGACAAAGATACGAAAGCGCCCATTGCAGTTCCTTTTCCGTTCGAAAGCCAGGAGGACAGCACGTCACTTCCGACATCCAGTTTAAAGCCTGATGATTCCAAACCATAGGCCAAGCCGAAATTAAGTCCTGTATATCCCCCGTAACGCATCCTGACCCTTAAGGTATGTGAGTTTATTTTCTTGCTTCCTTCCAGCCATATCATCGGATTAGCGATTTTAGTAAAATACATTCTGCTGCCGATGGATGCTGAGTAAGAAGTATTGATGAATGTTTTTTCAATCGAAACATCAATATGACCAGGCACCATGCGAGTATGCTTTTTCTCCTCGCGGCCGGT
>JBJSZR010000655.1:0-783 GCA_046090385.1 Bacteroidota bacterium | reverse complement strand
ATTTATCCGCAAACACATTGACTCCTTCGAGCGTTATTCCCTCAAGGTATTTCTTGTAAAGTGCATACTCATAAATTATTCCAGGCATCGGCTCTTGACGCAGGAAGTTCGCTACACACTCAGTGGCCAATCCGCGAGACTCGGTCATATCACGTTCATTATACATTTTCTCAACATAACTCATCATGTCCGCTTTTTGCCGGCTCAACTCAGTAGCGGTAAAACCGTACCTACGTACACGTTCATTCTCCTGTACGAGTGTAAGCAAAGCTCTCTCTATGGCATCCTCCTTGCTCATTGCATAGACAGTATATGCGTCCTTGTTCCTTACCAGGTCGCCATAATTTCCACCTGCATAGAGGAAAGGCGGATCAGCCGAACGTTGCAACTCAGCTAAGCGGGCCGAAAACATCCCTGAGAAAAGCGATCGGGCCATATCAAGACGATAATCAGCAACAGACCCCTGCTCAGATACCGGCTGTTTGTAGATTATTTCGACCTCTGCATTCTGGGCTTCCTTATCGGTACAAGTCGTGATTGCAAGTTGTACATCGTCAGGCACAGTCCAAACCTGCAATGGACGGGGATTTTTTACAACTGGTACGGATGAAAACTGCGCTATGATTTTCTTTTCCATCTCAGCTACGTCGAAATCCCCCACTGCAATGATCGCCATGAGATCGGGTCGGTACCAATCATGGTAGAAATCGCGAAGTACCTTCTGAGGGCAACCTTGAATAATCTCCTTTTTGCCGATCGGTAAACGGGACTCATACCGGGAAC
>JBJSZR010000654.1:0-1838 GCA_046090385.1 Bacteroidota bacterium | reverse complement strand
TATCTTAGAAAAGTACAAATTAATGTTTAACAAATAATTGAATTAAATTAAACAAAATATTTGTCGAATGCGATCAAAGTTTATATTTGTGGAACAATTCAACACACTTACTTAAACAAAAAGTCATGAAAAAGAAAGCAGACTTCAGATCCATGGTGACCGTAGAATCACAGCCCCTGCGACACTATGCACTAAAACTGACGCAGGACGTCGAGGATGCTGACGATCTTGTTCAAGACACCATGCTGAAGGCATTCACCAATGAAGACAAGTTCGCCGAGGGCACTAATCTAAAAGGTTGGCTGTACACCATCATGAAAAACATCTTCATCAACAAATACCGTCGTGCGATGAAGTCCAATATTTTCCATGATGATACCGAGGGACAGTATTACATCAATAACATGGCTACATCACAGCGTAACGACGGGGTCGGGAATCTTGTTATGGACGACATCAATGAAGCGCTCGATTCCATCAACGATAACCTTCGTACGCCTTTCATGATGAGTTATACGGGGTATAAGTATGAGGAAATTGCAAAGCAGCTCAAACTGCCGTTAGGTACCGTCAAAGTGCGTATCCATAATGCGCGCAAGGAACTCTCAGCCAAACTTTCCGTTTACAAGGACCTCGCCAACAATTCCTGAGTGTCCTTGACTATGAACCATATAAGCCGGCTGACAAGCCGGCTTTCTTTTTTCTGGTTATCTTTGTTCTATGAAATTCGGAGTCGTTGTTTTCCCCGGGTCGAATTGTGACGAGGATATGGTCTATGTGTTACGTGATAAGATGCGTCAACAAGTCGTGAAATTATGGCATAAGGACCGCGATCTGCAGCGCTGCGACATGATAGTGCTGCCCGGTGGATTTTCTTATGGAGATTATCTCCGTTCGGGTGCCATCGCACGATTTTCTCCGATCATGAAAGAAATCAATGAATTCGCTTCCCGTGGTGGAAAAGTGTTCGGTGTTTGTAACGGATTCCAAATACTTTGTGAAGCCGGATTGCTTCCTGGCGCATTGTTGCGTAATACCGAATCCCGATTCATCTGTCGCAATGTATATATCAAGGCCGAACATAATGATTCGCTTCTTACTTCAAGAATCGATTCTTCCCGTGCATTGAAAATACCTATCGCGCATGGCGAAGGCCGATTTTATGCTGATGCAGACACACTTCGTGCCATCAATGAAAACGGACAAGTACTGTTCCGCTATTGCGATGAGAATGCAATGGTCACCGCAGTATCCAATCCGAACGGTTCATTGGAGAACATTGCAGGAATCAGCAATGATGGAGGAAATGTTTTCGGTATGATGCCTCACCCTGAACGTGCAGCCGATTCCTTGCTCAGCAATACAGATGGAAGAGCGATCTTTGAATCGATGCTGTCGATGGTCAATGCTTGATAAGACGCATTTGTCCCGACTGATTCTCCTCTTTCAGGTTTAAAAAATATACTCCTGAGCTCATACCCGTTATATCGAGTATGAATTCCTTTCCTTCAAAAAGATCTTCTTTCAAAGTCCTGCCGTCGGTCGAGCAAACCGAAATTGAACATCGTTTGCATGCTTCTGCCAGCATTATCGTGATTCGATCGTTCGCCGGATTCGGATACACCGAGAAAGAACGTTTATCGGGCACTCTGACATCCGAGACAAGGGAATCGGTTACGAATACGCAGTCACTCCCTGCACAACCATTGTTGTCTATCACAGTCACACAGTATAGTCCCGGAAGGTTGACGGTGATACCGGATGTGTTTGCAAGCGCCTTCCGGATATGTATCATATGTTTGGAGCAATCTTGCAAACACATCCGGTATCACCGTCAA
>JBJSZR010000653.1:0-5690 GCA_046090385.1 Bacteroidota bacterium | reverse complement strand
GAGATTGCCGAAATGGTGGATGATTACGGTGCTTTTCTGGAGACCGAGGAGTCAGCTGATGTCTGCTCTGTGGTCTTATACACCCTCAATAAGCATCTGGAGCGAACATTACCTGTAGTTTTTGAAGTCCTCACCGAAGCGGCTTTCCCTGAATCGGAGTTGCTCATTTATCGTAGAAATCAGCAGCAGCGGCTTACAGTTGAAAACGAAAAAGTCAACTCCATTGCGCGCAGGAAATTCAATCAGATGCTATTTGGCGACAAACATCCTTACGGTCATTTTGTACTGTCTTCCGATTATGATGCCTTGTCCGTAGAGGAAATGAGGGAGTATCACCGATCGGCTTATACATCATCACGTTGCACCATACTGCTGGCAGGCAAGATCTCCGACTTCACGTATGCTTGCATCGACAAGGTATTCGGGGCTAATCAATGGGGTCATGGTGTTTACGGGTCGGATGACTTCGGTAACATGTCTTCCGATCCTGAAAAAATCCAATACCAAGAGAAAGAGGGCGCCTTGCAATCCGCTATTCGGATCGGACGAAGAATGGTCAGAAGATCACATCCCGATTATCCCGGCCTCGCAGTGCTCAACACGCTTCTTGGAGGTTATTTCGGATCCCGGTTGATGTCCAACATTCGCGAGGATAAAGGTTATACCTATGGAATAGGTTCAGCCATGGTGTCAAATCGAGAAGATGGCTACTTTTTCATCTCGACCGAAGTAGGTGCTGATGTGACCTCTTCCGCTTTGGAAGAGATTTATAAGGAGATCACTTTATTGCAAAAAGACCCGGCAGGGGAAGAGGAGTTGGGAATGGTCCGGAACTTCATGCTTGGTAGTTTTTTAAAAAGCATCGATGGTCCGTTTTCATTGATCGACCGCTATAAGTCCCTTATGCTTTCCGGTCTCGATTATGCTTATTACGACAGATATTTGCATACGGTATCTTCCATTTCCCCTGAAGAATTACAAGTTCTTGCATCAAATTATTTTCAACGCGACTCTCTTTTCGAATTGGTCGTAGGAAAAAAGAATTGAGCATGAAAAAATGTGATAAGGCATTTTTGTTTTTTTTTCTGTTCGTCGTTGCTCTTGGTCAGCTTCGTACAAAGGCACAGTCTTTTCACATCAGGTGCCTTTCAATCGGTACTAATGGTTCGGTAACTGTTACGTGGGATAGAAACGGACTTAATGCATCTGATTTCCTTTCTTTTCATGTATTCCATAGCACGTCAGCTTCCGGTCCTTTCAATGCTGTTGACAGTGTGTTTTTGTTCAATGATACGGTAATTACCCATGCCACGGCACTTGCCACAAGCAATCCGGCTTATTATTTCGTACAATTCCGTCCCAACAATGGTTCATCCATATTGGTTTCGGACACGTTACGTGCTATTCAGCTGGCAGTGTTGAATCCGGGAAGTGGATTTGCAAATCTTGCATGGAGTCAGCCACATTCGCCTGCTACGGCCACAAGTGGTTCAGTTTTTCTGATTTACCGTGAGTGGCCACGTGGTTTTTTCAGCCTTATCGATTCGATCGCGCTCGCTACTGCACCCAACCCTGTTTTATACAGTGACCTAATATCGATATGCAACGACACGATCAATTACAGGATCGAATTGATGGATCAAAGCGGTTGTATCTCCGTATCCAATACGGACGGTGATCTATTCCGTGATTTGCAACCGCCTTCACAACCGGTTCTCGATTCGGTAACCGTGAACCCGTCAGGTAATATTTCTATCGGCTGGTCTGTCAATCCTTCTGCTGACACACGTGCATATGTGATACTCCAGGGAGTTGGTGCCATTTGGACTCCCATCGATACGAATATCGGCAGGTCGAATACAAATGTCATAACAGGAGTAAGCGGTGGCTCCCAATCTGTTTCATTCCAGGTAGTGGCTGTGGACAGTTGCGGAAACCCCAGTTCGCAAAGCGCTGCACATTCCACCATTTATCTTCAGGGTGTTTTCCTGCTTTGTGAGCAGGCTATCGCACTTAACTGGAACCCTTACTCGTATTGGGGTGGAACTGTCAACTACGAAATCTTGAGAAGTACAGCAGGAGGAGCTTTTCTGCCGATAGCAACTGTGACAGCTCCTCAGTATTACGATTCTTTACTAATTGCCGGAACCACCTACTGTTACAGGGTCCGAGCACGTGATTTATCGGGATCACGTTCATCAACGTCCAGTACTTTTTGCATTACTCCCGATTTTCCGCCACCTCCTGACCAGTGCGTGATAAGAAGTGTTTCTGTCATTGGATCCAACACGGTGACAGTGAGGGCAGCAGTAGACCCTACCGCTCCGGTTTCCGGTTACGAATTGTTACGCTCTATCGATCCTAATGGTCCTTTCCGTTCAATCGCCCGGATAAACGGTTCGGGTATTCCCAATATCGTTCTTACTGACAATGTTCCTGCCACCGATGATAGGGTTTATTATTATCAGGTGATCACTACCGATTCCTGTGGCTCAACAGTATTAAGCTCCCAGGTTTCAAGGACCATTCTTTTACAAGGTGAATCATTGTCCGATGCCACTAATTCACTTTACTGGACTGATTACGGTCAGTGGCCAACGGGTGTCAGCAGATATAATATTTACCGATCAATCAATGGAATCACTTCACCGCAACCCGTTGCAGTGATTCAAGGGTCAGCTTCACTTGCCTTGGTCGATACCTTGATTGACGATTATTACAGTGATGGAACTTTCTGTTATGTCATTGAAGCCATAGAATCAGCCGGTAATCCCGATTTTTTCCTTGATTCGGCTCGCTCCAACGAGATTTGTCTTTTCCAGGAACCAGGTGTTTATGTTCCAAATGCATTCCGCCCGGGCGGTGGCATCAATGAGATCTTTCGGCCTTATCCGGTTTTCGTATCGTCAGAGGACTATTCATTCGTCATTTTCAACCGTTGGGGTAGGGAGATATTCTCTACGGATAATCTGAATGCAGGATGGGATGGTTCTGTGGATGGTAGGCAAGCAGGTGAAGGTGTCTATGTTTATAGGATCCGGGCAAGGAAGCCTGATGGTTCATTCTTCGAAAAGACAGGTAGCGTGACCCTCATCCGCTGAATCATAACAATACATGGTTTAACATAACATATCGCTAATGAAAATTATTCGTAAAATCGGAATCATCACCACAGGAGGAGACTGCCCGGGGTTGAACGCAGGCATAAGGGCAGTGGTGCGTACCGCAATCTTCAACCAGTTGGAAGTGATGGGCGTTGTACGTGGTTATGAAGGTTTGATGGACGGATCAATCATTCCCATGCATTCTCATTCCGTCAGTAATATCCTTCAACGAGGTGGTACCATTCTTAAGACAGCCCGCAGTGAACGATTCAAAACACCTGAAGGCAGAAAGCTGGCCTATGAAAATATCATCAAGAACGAAATCGATGCGCTGGTCGTACTTGGGGGTGACGGTTCTTTCCGCGGTATGAATACTTTTTTAGCTGAATACGACATTCCGGTTATGGGGATGCCCAAGACTATCGACAATGACATAGCTGGTACCGATTACGCCATTGGATATGATACGGCACTGAACACGGTTGTTCAGGCCGTTGATAAGATCAGGGATACGGCGGATTCCCATGACCGGCTCTTTTTTGTGGAAGTTATGGGAAGAGATGCCGGAATGATAGCGCTGCAAAGCGGTATAGGCAGTGGTGCTGAAGCCATCCTGATACCTGAAACAGCGACCCGTATCGAGCAGATCGTATCCATCCTTAACAGAGGATGGGAGCGTAAAAAAACCTCGATGATCGTCATTGTTGCAGAAGGCGATGATTCGGGTGGCGCTTACAAGATCGCCCAAGAAGTGAAATCCAGGTTCAGTCAATACGATACTCGAGTGAGTATTCTGGGTCACATGCAACGAGGTGGAAGTCCGACATGCTTCGACCGGGTACTTGCAAGCCGCTTCGGTGTCGCTGCAGTGGAATTTCTGTTGAAAGGACACAAAGGCGAAATGGTGGGCATCGTCAATAATGCAATAGTGACTACACCATTCACAAAAGTCGTTTCTTCAAAAAAGGAATTCCCAATGGACCTCATGCGTGTCGCAGAGGTGCTTTCGCTGTGATCAAAGGTAACCAAGGGCATCAGGTCCTGTATTGAATATCAGATCAATGATACTAAGGTCATCTTGAAATCCCAACTTGGCTTCAAAAACCTGCTTGTAAACAACCGAATGTCTAACAGCTGGTTCTTGATCCCAATTTCTTCTGTAGTCGTTATGGTTTGCGCTATAAGGGTCGAATTCAGATGTCCAGTGCAACTTCTTCTCCAACTTAAGCCATCTCAGCACAGTAAGTAAGAACGCTTGATTCAAGCCGGTTAGGGTTTTGTGTTTATCGAAAAGGACTTTTCGGAATTCTTCTTCGTAAAACTCGAAATATGGCGCATGAGCATATGCCGACTCGATACTTTTCCAATGCGATTTTTTCCACTCCTCTTGCTGACTTATTCCGATTTCGTGAATCGGCTTTCGCCATCGATTATCGTGATCAACCGGAACCGACAGCAGCAATGTTCCGTTCGCTCCGCAGATCCGGCAACGGTTGCGCAATGTCTTTTTAACAAAATGCTCTTGCGCCTCGATGCACACCTGTCCGTTTCGAAGCAACAGACTCATGTAACTTAGCGGTGGCAGATAGGCAGTAGGCAGTAGAATCGACATTTCACTGACGCTCATAAGCGCCCAAATCGGGACCGTTTCCCCTAGGTCGTATGTTCCCTAATATGTCCTGTAGCAGTACCGGGTCCGATGTAAGAGCAGCAGGGTCACCGACATCTATGGCTGCAGATAACGAATCAAGACTGTAATCGTTTTCATCGATATCCTTGAAACGGGGTCTGTTATTCGAAAAATCGGAGCGGATGATATTCCTGAAAAAAGCAGTATTGGAAGTGGGGTAGGTGTTCTCCAATTTTATCAGGCAATGATCGAACGTGAAATTGCACTGTCCTGGTGCAGCCCGTGGGAATGAATCAACACCGATCTCGGTTTCCAGATTTCCGTGAACGATGCAATTCCTGAACAAGGCATCGATTCTTCTGACATTCGCATCGAAATAATTATTGAAGCTCACCGCCGGGTCCTGTCTGGTTCCATTCGTCCAGTAATTCGCAAAAGTGCAATGGTAGAACTCGTAGCTGCCACCGATCAGCAAATTGGCAGTCTGTGCACCGCAATTTGCAAAAACGGAATTAAAGGCTTTAATGGTAGAGCCTAATCCGGCCAGACCGTTGAAGGACATGTTTTTTATTATTGAGTTCTCAATACGAAGTGTGGTCGCTCCGGGAGCGAATACTGTATCTACCTGAAGACCTATTGTTCCGTTTTTAATGATGGCATGACGAATGACCGAGTTTCTGCTACCAGGTCCTATTTCATTCGTGCCATTGATCAGTCTGCTTCGGGTGATGTTGGAAAACCAAATGCGATCCCACTGCCCTGGTATGTCTTTGAAATCTTCACCAAGCCGGTCGCCCTGAACAGTCACTGGCTCACTGGAAGTCCCATTCATGTTCAGCGTCCCGGAAGAAAGCACGATGATACTTGATCCGGGATGCAAGTGGACATTCGTTCCGGCATTTATATTCAGATAACATCCTGAATCCACCAGCGCTTGTCCGTACACGACATGTGGT
>JBJSZR010000652.1:0-8510 GCA_046090385.1 Bacteroidota bacterium | reverse complement strand
GTGAGCAACGAATCCAAATACGACAGTGTGATGGCAGGATTGACCGATTTCAATGAAAAAGAAGCAAACGGATACAGGATTTTCAAATCCAATTGCAATTCGTGTCATAAAGAGCCCTTATTCATGACGAATGAATTTACGGAGAGCGGTATCAGTGCTGCCGAGAACTCAGATCAAGGCAGATACACCGTTACCGGTGACTCAAGCGATCTGAACAAATTCCAGATACCTTCTCTGCGTAACATATCCTATACGTATCCATACATGCACGATGGCAGATTCAAACGTCCGCAGGATGTGATCAATCAATACTCGGACGGTGACTACCGTGAGTCTGTACGTGACTTGCGACTTAAGAACATCCAAAGGCTGAGTCCTGATCAAAAAATTGACCTTTTAGCATTCCTCTACTCGTTGAATGACAGGAAATTCATCTTTAACAGCAAGCACGTCGATCCTGCATCCTATTCAAACCTGCAAAACCGATAACTACACCACAGCATGAAATCCATCAACACCATTTTTATCACACTCGCTACCTTGCAATCATTCGGACAATCGAATCCGATGATCAACGGCTGGCTGATGAATACGAACGGTGTGCGAGGAAGCCATTATGTAAGTGGCAACTCCACAGCCATTCAGGACCCTGACTCAGCGAATGTCAAAACAGTTTATTATTCCGCAAACTGGTCCTACATACGTACAAATGGTGTCCCCTCCTACACTACGGGGCCATTTCTGGACGGCAACCCCTCGATTGCAACCAGCCAGAATGCGATTTTCAAGTTACCGTTGAATCCGGTACAGAATACCGGAACACCCACACCAACTACCATGGGGAATATCGGACTTTTCATCAATGGTGTGGCACTGTTCGATGCCAGAGATGGTGTCTCTTGGCGAAGCTCAACGAACTCATTGGCAGGTGGACCGATAGGCGGACAAGGAGACAACGTATGGAATCGTGATGCCATACGTGCAGAACGCATAGGATTCGACTGCTCTAAGGGACACCCTGCCATGGGCAACTATCATCATCACCAGAATCCCAGTGCATTCGACCTGGATCTCACAGTCATTTCAACAGTTTGCAATCTTTATGATGCTGATGGATTGTATGCAATAGACAGCACACAGCATTCACCACTGATCGGATTCGCCTATGACGGCTTCCCGATTTATGGAGCCTACGCATATCAGAACACCAATGGAACCGGCACGATTGTGAGAATGAAATCTAGCTACTCACTGCGCAATATCACAGTCAGAAACACTTCACCTGCGGGCGCAAGTGTCCTAAGCGGACCTAACGTCAGTCCAACCTATCCGCTCGGGTACTTCCGAGAAGATTATGAATACATTGCGCCGTCGGCTAATCAAACGGACCGTCTCGATGCTCATAACGGCAGGTACTGCATAACTCCCGAATACCCCAATGGTACGTATGCTTATTTCTGCACTGTCGATCAAAGCTGGAATTCAGCTTATCCGTATGCAGTAGGCCCCACATTCTATGGCGTAAAAAGTGCGACGAAAGTGAACGGCATCACTGAACCGGTTACATTATATACACCACAGACAACGAACCTATCTGAAGGCATCGAATTGGAATCCATAAAAGTGTTTCCGAATCCTGCTTCCGATTTATTGGTCATTCAACTGAAAGGTCTTTGCCGCGAAGCAATCGATTTGACGATGCACGACAACAATGGGCGCGAAGTGATGAAGAGTGCCATACAAGCCGGACAAACCATCGGTTTTTTCGACACCCAGCTTATGTACTCAGGGAATTATACATTGACCTTGAAGCAAGGCCCGTTGAAATCGACCAGAAAAGTGCTGATTGTACATTGATCTTAACAAAATCAATCAAGCCGTAAGACAACGGAGCCGTAAGGATCGATCTTAATTGATTTGTTTTCCGTCATCAGTTCAGGATTGCCATAAACAACCTCAGCTATTTTTATCCCTTTATCAAAGTTGAAATCAGCACTATTGGCTGACAGATTATGTATCACCAGCAGTGGTTTTTCGCCTTTGAGTTCTCTGAAGAAAGCGATGAATCGATCATCCACTTTTTTGTAGGGATAAATCTCGGAATCATATAACGCACGTTCCCTCTTCCGTAAAGCCAACAAGCTTTTATAGGAAGTATAAAGTGATTTTTTTGAATCAACCTGAGATGCTAGATCCGGAACGCTGCCTTGAACCGTATAAACTGGCTTCTCCCAGAAAGTAGTTGTCTTGTCATTTTCAGCATACGACCAGGGAAAAGGCTCCCTGATCAATTCATCAGGCTTCTTACCTTTCATTCCAATCTCTTCCCCGTAATAAAGATACGGGGATCCGGGCAGTGTCATGAGTATTGCAAATGCCAATTGAGCACGTGGCAGTTTATCCCCCAACTGGCTCATAATCCTGTCTTGATCATGATTGGTCACGAAAGTAGCATCGATATAACTTTTCGAAAAAGAGTAATAAGATGTACGTGTATCAATGAGACGTTGCACAAGACCTTCATCCTTTCCGGTATTGATGGCCTTTAGAATAGCGGAGGCCAATTCGAAATTAAACGCGGAGTGCATCGCATCCTCCAGATAAGGTGCGACCACTTGTCCTTTATTCACTACTTCTCCAACCATGAAGAAGTCAGGTTTCACCGTCTCCATTTCCTTGCGGAACTCCCGCCACCATGCCTGGCTTTTATCGTGTGAGTCATCCGGATAAATATGTTGAGCCGCATCAAGCCTGAATCCATCCACTCCACAATCCTTGAGCCAGAACTTTCCTATCTTTTTCATCTCGGCTCTGACCAGTGGGTTGTCAAAATTGAAATCGGGCATACCGCTCCAGAAAAATCCATAATACTTCTCATAATCCTTCGAAGATGTATCGGAACCTGCTATGTCATGCCAATGATCAGGCTCGGATTTGATATTTTCCCTGGCAGACCAAACAAACCAGTCACGATAACTGCTCGCAGTGTCCATACAAGCCGAGACGAACCAAGGATGTTTTGAAGAACAATGATTCACGACAAGATCCATCAAAATCTTGATGTCCCGCTTATGGGCTTCTTTCACCAACCTCTTGAAATCATCCATCGTGCCGTATTCAGGATCGATCATATAGTAATCTTCGACATCATACTTATGATAGGATGTAGCTTTATTGAAGGGAGTCAACCACAAACCTTCTATACCCAATTCATCAAGGTAATCAAGCTTGGAGATGATGCCGTTTATATCACCGATGCCATCGCCATCGGAATCGGCGAATGACCGCATGAATATCTCGTACATGATACGGTTACCGAACGATACGCTGTCTGAAGCTGAAGCAGCAACTGCATCAATTGCAGATGCAATCAAAGAGAATAAGGCGGATAGGACGACGATGTTTTTTTTCATGATTAAAAAAGGGCTTCCATAAGAAGCCCTCTCAAGGTATTGTTAGAAATCAATAGCCAGGATTCTGAGTAAGATTCGGATTGGCAGTTAGGTCTGATGAAGGTATTGGATAGAGATCCAAATGAACAGGAGCGGCAGTGCCTGTCAAGGTTCCGCCCTTCCATGGCCATACATAGGAAGATGAAGTGAACAATCCATAACGGATGAGATCTGTACGGCGATGACCTTCCCAATAAAGTTCACGCATCCTTTCATCCAAGATCATACGTTGTGAAGCCGATGAAACATCAAGCACTGACGTGCTGGCACCTGCACCTCTACGCTTATCTTGAAGCTCCTGGAATCGAGACTGGGCGATTCCAAGGTTAGCCGCACCGCGTGTCGCACACTCGATATACATCAGGTAAATATCTGCTAACCTGAACATCGGAAAATCGGTATCAACAAAAGTCTTGGTTGGATCACTTCCGGGGTTGTTTGCGCGGTCGAGATTCTTCCACTTTGTAACACCATATCCGTTGGTGAAAGTCGTGAGGATGGTATTGTCGATGATTTGGGGGGGATTCTTGAAAAAATTATAGCGGGTATCCGTCAATGAATCATTGAAAATTAGTGGCAGATTACGCTTTGCACGAAGTCCGGCCCAACCGGAGCCCGGAGCGATTCCGAAATCGGCTACCAGCATCTGGCCGCCTACTGAAGCATGCACCAGGAAAGTAGTACCTCCATAGGACTGTGTAAAACGACCGTCGCAAATGATGGGAAGAATGACCTCGCTGCAAAGGTTATTGTCAGTGAGAAACAGATACCTGTAATTATCTTCTATGGAATATGCTCCACAATTGATCACCGAATCGCAATAGGCGGCACACTCGTCATACCGTTCGGTATTGATATAAACCTTCGAATTAAGATACAGCTTCGCCAAAAGCGTCCAAACGGCTGCCTTGTCGGCCCTGCCATATTCGAAACGAGGTGCACCCATCTGGTCCTTTATGGCAATCAACTCACTTTCGATGAAGGTGAAAAGCTGCTGCCGGCTGTACTCAGTAGGAAAGTAAGATCCGACGCCTTGGTCTTCAGGAATGAACGGACCATGTCCGTACAAATCCATCAAGTGGTAATAGGTCAATGCCCTGAGGAAGCGGGCTTCGGTTCGGTAAAGACGGATACGCTGCACATCCGATTCACTGAATCCGCGTTCTGACAACTTATCGTCGGCTGCATTCCGAATGAACTCATTACACTGTGCGATTTCGAAATAGATGCGGTAATACATGCCTTTCACCCAAGGATTTTCAGGTGACCAAGCCATTTTATTCATTTCAGGCATTCCCGGATCGTTCCAGCCACAGATAGCCTCATCGGTCGGAAGTTCCTGAAGATTCCATAGTACACGTGTGTACTGCGAAAAACCTTCATCGATACCACCGATATCGGCAGCGCCAGCAGGTCCTTTATTGCCTGTCATGGTAAACCCTGCATACAATTTCGCAAGTACGTGGATGTAGTTGTCAGGGTTGCTGTAAACGGTCTCTGCATTAAGCCCGTATTCCGGTGCTAGATCAAGATCCTTGAAACAAGAAGTTAACGATGTTGCAAAAACAAGTGCAACTGCGAGGTTTCTAATGAGTTTCATTTTCATGGCTTATACCTGATTAACGGATTTGAAGATTGAGTCCCAATGAATAAATGCGTGGACGAGGATAAAAGTTATTGTCGATTCCGCCCGGGATTTCAGGATCAAGTCCAGAATAAGGCGTGGCGACGAATACGTTTTGCACCCCGAGCGTGGCTTTGAGTCCAAGGTGGTTTTTATAAAAAGGTTTGAACTGATAGCCGATATTGATATTATCCATGCGTATGAAATTAGCCTTCTCCACATAATAACTGGAGAGATATTGCGGAGAGCGGAAGTTGGTTTCGAGGTAATCTTCCGTGAGATTGCTCAATGCTTTCACTGAACCACCCACTGCGTTGTAATTTCCGCGTAAGGAATTTACGTTATTGTAAACATAGTTTCCGAATTCGCCACGGAGGACGAATCCGAGTGTCCAGCTCCTATAATTCATATTGCAGGAAAAACCGAACTGGAAATTTCCGTCAGGATACTTGTAATGGATAAGGTCTTTTTCGTTGATGATGTTATCTCCATTCTGATCCTTGTAGATAGACTCCGTAGTATCAACCGGAGCAGAAACATCGTTGTAAGGGATAGCGACCACCTGACCGCCTGATGTGTAGAGTTGCTCATACACGTAGAAGGAATTGACCGGATAACCGACAGATTGAACCTGGACTGTCGTTCCTACACCGCCAGAAATACCACCTACAAGGATATCGTTCGTATCGCTTGCGGTTTTGGTCAGCTTAGTGATTTCGTTTTTATTATACGTGAAATTTGTATTCAGTTCAATGGAGAAGTCGCCTTTGCTGACGGGCACCCCGCCAATTGAAAGCTCGACACCCTTGTTCTCAAGGCTTCCGACGTTGGTAAGGATCAGGTTGGAAAAATTTGTTCCTGCGGGAGCAGGGATGACTGCGAGCAGATCGTCTGTCGTCTTCTTATAAATATCAAGTGAACCGAAAATCCTGTTGTTGAAAAATCCGAAATCAACACACATTCAGCGTAGTGGTCTGTTCCCACTTCAAATCAGGATCATACGGATCAGGACGCAGGGTCGTATAAAAATTATTACCGAACTGATATTGACCGGTTGCAGTTCCTTGACTATAGTTAGGGATGTAACCATATTCATAGATTCCATCCTGCTGACCGACTATGCCCCATCCTAATCGCACTTTGAGATCGGAAACAGATTTGCTGTCCTTTAGAAAATCCTCCTGAACGACCCTCCAGGCAAGTGCAGCTGACGGGAAAATACCTGAACGATTGCCCTTAGCGAACTTGGAAGAATGGTCATTACGCACGTTGACCGTCAGAAGATATTTTTCTTTCCAATTATACGTGAAGCGACCAAAGAAGGAAAGTAAAGCCTTTTCAGCAAGATAAGGTACACCGGCAGGAGAAATGGTATCACCGGCAACATTCAAATCAGGAAAGGCAGGACTGGAACGCTTGAAGTACTGATAGGAATAACCTCCTGTCGCCTCAATCCTGCTCTCCAGCTGCGGAAGGTCCTTGGAGTATGCCATATAAAGGTCAAGCAATTTGTTGTCTGATTCTTCTTCATATCTGTTATCGACACCGCCTCGGGCGAAAACAGTCGCTGCATCAGCAGGAATGTAAACAGTTCCATTACTGCGGGAAAAGTCACCACCCACATTCACGATAGCATGTAATCCCTTTACCCAATCGACCGCATAGTCGAGTTTGATATTACCGATCAGACGATTCACGTCACTGCGATCGTCCTTGGAATTCAACAAGGCAATCGGATTGCGAGGAGCCAGCTGATTGGGTTTACCCTGAGTATCGAGCCATTCGAAATAATCACCATCCAGTGTGCTTACCAAAGAATCTGAAAAATTAGGATAAAGTGCATTCAGAAGAGCTGTATCGTTATAGATAGGTTTCGTAGGATCGAATCCGACTGCAGCACCGATGGCACCCTGGTCGGCAAAGAAATTCTGGGAGTGGGTGTAGCGCACATTCACATCCACTTTCAAGCGATTATCCAAAAAGGAAGGCGAAAGATTCAAACCAGTGGAAAAGCGGTCCATCTCGGAGCGCTTAAGGATACCATTCTGCTTGAGGTAACCGAAGGTGAGACGGTACGGGAGTTTATCGATTCCCCCGGTAATAGCGATGTTGTTATCGGACGAAACGGCTGTTCTGAAAATCTCGCGTTGCCAATCTGTTTCATAATTACCTTTAAGAAATGTCTCCTGAGTAGCCGTTCCGGAATCCCTGACGATCTGTGAGAATGTTTTAGGGTCAAGCACACCTACATAATCAATCGGAACCGAGATGCTTGTAAGGGAATTGAAATCGACTTGAAGGCCTGTAGCGCCCCCGCGTTTGGTGGTGACCAATATGACACCATTTGATGCTCGTGAGCCGTAGATAGCCGTAGCAGATGCATCCTTCAATACCGTGATGTTCTCGATATCGGCAGGATTGATCGTGCTAAGCGGGTTTGGGGAGCCGGATATTCCACCATCTGTAAGCGGAACACCATCCACCACTACAAGAGGATCATTGCTCGCGTTCAACGAACTGCCGCCGCGGATACGGATTCGACTTCCTGAACCGGGAGCACCACCATTGGAGGTAATCCGCACTCCAGGTATCTTACCTGTAACTAGCTGGTCCGGCGTAACGATGTTACCTGTCTGGAAGTCCTTTGCGTTGACTGAATTAACGGCTCCCGTAAGGTCTTTTTTCTGAGCGGTGCCATAACCGACGACAACCGCCTCGTCAAGGTTAATGGAGGAAGGACGCATCCTAAGTATGACCAACGCTTGCCCGTCATTGACCTGGATGTTCTGATTAAGTTTATCATAACCGATGCTGGAAACAATCAGCTGATAGTCACCGGCGGCAACACCGTTCAAGGTGAAATAACCGTTCGCATCTGCTGAAGCTGCTTTATCCGTACCGGAAAGCTGCACAGTTGCACCTGGAAGTCCATTGCCTGTTTCATCCAGTATTCTTCCCCGAAGTGAAACTCCCTGACCCAAGACAACTCCTGAAATCAGAAGGAATAGAAGTGTGAACACATGTCCTTTGATGATAGATTTGACGTACATAGTTGGCGGTTTGGTTTATTGACTTTTGATGAATGAAATATTATTGTCTGGAATTTGATAATTTCGGGTCTTGAATATACTGCCGAAAATATATAATTATTGAAAATCAAAATCATGAAACACAGATTCATATCAGCTTTGGGTGTACTTTTTACACTGACCATTAGTGCATATGCGATGCAAAGCCGTTCAGCCGGTGACATCAACGGATTCAAGCAGAACGGTCAGGTGTTCAACGTAAGCTTGACTTATGCCAAAGCCCAAATACATGTGATTTCTCCTTCCATCGTCCGGGTAAGGTTGGCAAAAAATGAATTCGAGGACGATTTTTCCTACGCAGTAGTCGGAAAACCCTCCACTTGTTCAATCAGGTTAGAAGATAAA
>JBJSZR010000651.1:0-4691 GCA_046090385.1 Bacteroidota bacterium | reverse complement strand
ATCAACGGTTCTTGCGGGATTCTGAGACGCATCCGTCCAGCCTTTGAGGAATGCTTTATAACGGTCAATTTCTTTGGGTCCACTGGTCTTGAGAAACACTCCATTCCCTTTCTCATATTTTTCCGCCATGTATTTGCCTATCATTTCACATTGGGTCAATGAAGATGGAAGCATTGATATGGCATGTTCATTCTTGCGGATGAACTGAGTGGTATTGACTCCGCAAGAAAGCAACTGGATTCCGGAACGCTTCGCATTCCTGGAAATATAATTCAACACGGATCCTGATTCATTCGTAATCCAGACATCCGAGGTGGTACGATATCTCCAAAGAACTTTGGACAGCCGGGCGGTATCTTGCTGAGTATCGATCACCGTGATCTTGACAGCGATATCATCATTCGTACTGATGAAAGTTTCTGCCCCGTACAGAATTCCCTGAACGAATTCCACACTTTCCTGAATATCCTTATCAATCGGATCGTAGGTATCAGTTGTATCACTTACATATCCGGTACGCGCATAAACCTTGTCGAGGTTCATCGGGGAAAAAACAACTATGTGCAAGCGTCGATCACCTTCAAAAGCCGGTTCACCAATCGTATCTTTCAGATTAACAACCGTCCCGTCTTTCTTTTTCCATGAATAAGCAGGAATCCACAACTCAGTTTTAGGCTTAAGTCCATTACGTACTGTTTCGGAATTCAGTTCCGTGATTTCGTCGACCGGAATACCGAACTTCCTGGAAATACCGTACAGCGTTTCACCTTTTGAAACCTTATAGATGTAGAACTTCCGGTTATTCAGGAACCTTACTTTCGCAGTGTCAGCCGATTCAAGTTGCTGAGCAGCCGATTCCTGAGAATCAAAGCAAAATAAAATAACCACCAAAAACGGTAGGATACGAACGAAACCGAAACGTCTACCTTGGATCATTCCCATTCGATGGTTGCAGGGGGTTTTGAGCTGATATCGTAAACAACACGGTTGACCCCTTTGACTTTATTGATGATTTCACTGGATACCGCTGCAAGGAATGCATACGGTAAATGGCACCAGTCAGCAGTCATTCCATCGACTGAAGTGACTGCCCGAAGACAAATAACATTTTCGTAAGTCCTTTCATCTCCCATCACACCCACAGAATGAACCGGCAAAAGGATTGTGCCTGCTTGCCAGACATTACTGTATAAACCATTTTTCTTCAGGGCATCGATGAAGATGCTATCCGCTTTCTGGAGTTTCATGACCTTCTCGGCTGTGATGTCACCGAGAATCCTGATTGCAAGACCTGGTCCTGGGAAAGGATGACGATCAAGGATTGAATTGTCGATGCCTAATTCACGTCCCACTCTTCTTACCTCATCCTTGAACAAGGTCTTGAGAGGCTCTACCACTTTGAGCTTCATGTGATCAGGCAGTCCACCGACGTTATGATGGGACTTGATGGTAGCGGAGGGACCTTTTACGGAAACCGATTCGATCACATCAGGATAAATAGTGCCCTGAGCCAACCATTTTACATCCTTTATACGATGCGCTTCTTGGTCGAACACTTCGATAAATACACGACCAATTGCTTTGCGTTTCAATTCCGGATCGGAAATACCTGCGAGTGCATCATAAAACTGCTTTTTAGCATCTACACCGGCGATATTCAATCCCATGTGACGATAAGATTCAAGCACTTGATTGAACTCATCCAACCTGAGCAATCCGTTATCGACAAAAATGCAATGTAAATTCTTGCCGATAGCTTTGTGCAACAGTACTGCTGCAACAGAGGAGTCGACACCACCAGAAAGTCCAAGTACGACCTGATCGTCGCCTAACTGTTGGCGAAGAGATGAGACGGTTTCTTCAACAAAGGAAGCCGGCGTCCAGTCCTGGCTACAACCACAAATTCCCACAACGAAATTTTCAAGGATTTTTTTTCCATCTTCCGAATGCGTCACCTCAGGATGGAACTGTATTCCGAATGTGGATTCACCTTCCAATTCATAGGCAGCTACTTTGACGTCGGATGTGCTTGCTACAATCCTGAAACCAGAAGGCACCTTTGCGATGGTATCGCCATGCGACATCCAGACAGTTGAATCCAAAGGGATATGATGGAATAGTGAGCAGGAAGAATCGATGCTCTTCAGTTGGGCACGACCATATTCGCGTATAGTGCTTGGTAACACTTCACCTCCATTATCCTGTGCCATAAGCTGAGCACCATAACAAACGCCCAGTACCGGAACTTTTTTCCGCAGGGCGGAAAGATCGATGCGTGGCGATTTGTCATCCCTCACGGATGAAGGACTGCCAGAAAGAATGACGCCCTTGGTATCAGCGTTTATTTCAGGAATATGATGAAAGGGATGTATTTCGCAGTAGATGTTCAATTCCCGCACGCGGCGAGCTATGAGTTGCGTGTATTGGGAACCGAAATCGATGATCAGAATCTTCTGGTGCATGCGCAAAAATAATGGAATAATGTCTCCTATTAGCAGTGATTTTCAGTTAAGCGTCCAAGTAAGCTATCACGCAGTCAATTCTGATAAGATGGTCAGTGAATCATTGACGGGAGCACACTGATCAAGCCAAACGTCCAGTATATTCTGCCCGTATTTGACATAGAATTCGGCCAACGAAACACTTCGCTCCTGAAAAATTCCGTTTGGAAAGACGGCTTCATGAATGCGCTCCAGTTGCGACTTCAATGTATCTTCTTTACGTTTTTCAGCGCGTATCCATTTCTCCCTGAGCTGCTGCAAACCTTTCAAGGCCTTTTGAAGTTCGCCTTTAACACTAGCCTCCAAGGTCTTATCGCTTTCGATCAAGGCTGCTTCTATCTTGGAATATTCAAGCATTAGTTTTTCCACCAATGCGGGAAAAGGATCGGCTGATCCAAGTTTCGATTCCGTATGACGTTTGAGTAAGTCATCAGCGGATTTGAACAGATCGGATTCATCCAATCCGGCTTTAACCATTTTTCCGATGGTCGGATTATCCAGATGCAGAAATGCATTACGCGGTAAGACAACCGGCATAGGGATCCCGCAATGTTTGAAAAGATCAGACAACTCCAGCCAGTAAGCCAATTCACCCGGACCACCTATGTAGGCTATGTCCGGTAGTACGAATGCTTGATAAAGTGGCCTTAAAAGTACGTTGGGACTGAACCTTTCAGGATGCTTTTCCAATTCCTTTAAGATGCCCTTATGATCGAAGCTAAAATCCGTATCTACCACCTTCCAGCACTCGTTGTCCCTGGTGATTCTATTTCTTGACTTATCAGTAAGGTAAAAGAGGTTTATATCCCGAGGGCTGACCTGAGGTTCGGTCTTTACCGGGAAACGTTCCAACGATTTACTGACATTTTCCCGCACGATCTGGTGAATCAATTCCGATTTCATGCAGTCCGCAAATCGGGATTTTAAAAGATGATCATCGGCATCGATCATTACTACACCGAACCGACCGAACAAGCGATGAATGAAAATACGCGTAGCGAATGAAAGAGAATATTCCGACTTGTAGCAATCACGAAGCAATCGGATGAATTCTTCTCCGAAGGGTTCGGTTTGCAAAGCCGATGCCATTTCGTCAATCAAATTTCCAATCCCTTCACACGGAGCATGACCGGTTGCTCCCCTCCAATTGTTATTCCATTTGAGATTCAATCCTTTGAAATTCAAATGGTCGATTTCGGCCATATCATGGTCTTCTGTTGCCAACCAAAATATTGGCACAATACGAATGGTTGGATCAGTGGAATTCAGAAAACGAGCGGTAGCGACTGCGGATAATATCTTGTAAGCCAGAAACAAAGGGCCACCAGCGAGTTGAAGTTGATGACCGGTCGTAACTGTAAAAGTGTTTTCTTTGGAAAGATCCCTAATGGCTTCAGTCTCCGTATTCGTTATCGACTCACCGGCCCGTTCCAGTTCATGGTATTGATTGGAGATGACTTGAAACAAAGTCTCACGATCATGTAAGAAAACCTTTCTTTTCATCACTGAATCGCGCAATCCTTGGACGCTAGGCTGGAATTCCGATAAAAAAATGGTGTAATCTTCCCTGCAAAGATATTCACGTACTAACTGACCGACTATCGGTGTTTCGACAAGGGGAATTTTACGAGCGGAAAAGACAGGAACTGACAAGAAACAATATGAATTTGAAATAAATCAAGCGACTGTTGATTGGCTATCGCTCTATATTCACCATCACTTTTTAAACGTTTGCCAAATATGGGTATTTTTCGCCAAAAAATAGAGTTTTGGGTAAGAAAACGGGTTATATTTAGAGGTGATTCAGTATCCTTAGGCGTTTGAATTAAGTTTAAATTTGAATCAATCAGTCAAGTAAAGGTTACGAATCATAAATATTCGATTATTCCTCCCAAAATGGATAAACGCATCTTACTATTCAGGTTCACGGCTAGTCTTCTATTTGCAGCCTCTTTTTTCAAAGCGTCCGCACAATTTGACGTGAGCACTTACAGTTTTACCACTGCAACTGGTACCGTCCTTGAAACGGTCACCTCCCCAACAGGAACCCTTCTTTCGTCCGGCCAGGAGGATGCAGCGTCTGCCGTAACCAATATCGGATTCACCTTCAATTTTGCCGGTGTGGATTACACACAATTTTCCGTGAGTTCAAACGGTTTGATGGGACTCGGCTCCACAGCAATACTCACT
>JBJSZR010000650.1:0-5249 GCA_046090385.1 Bacteroidota bacterium | reverse complement strand
CCGATATCAGTTTGGGATCTATCGATTTCACGTTGTTGTCGCGCAATGATTTTTCCTCAATGGTGACATCTTGGAATTGATAAACGGCTCCCCTCAATCGCCTGTCGATTTTTCTAGTCTCGCCTTCTTTCAGCTTAAGTCTGATCGTATCGGCACTGAAACCTGTGAAGCTGAAAACGATTTTCAAAGCTTTCTCAGCAGGCACATTCAGAATGTATTCACCTTTCTCATCGGAGGATGTACCTATCGGCTCTCCGAAAACTCCGATTGAAACACCCAGTAACGGTTTCCCGAGAGAATCAGATATTGACCCCGTGAGTGTTGCATTCTGAGCACTCAATTTTAAAGAAATCAAAGTAAGGAACAGGAGGAAGGTTGTCCGCATCGAACGTTCAACGGTCTTTATAGTCTTTCGACTTGAATTCTCCGTTCTGCCACATCTGAACGAACTTGGCCCAAGCTACAGGGTTCATAAGGTTGTTCGGTGGCAATTGTCCGGCATAATATAGTTGACTGCTCTGCTGTTGCATCTGCCATTTGAAATTCATGGATCCGTCCATTGGCGTTATGCTGGCCAGGTATTCCAGTTGTTGCCGGTCCAGATTTCGTTCGGCTCTGGTCAGGTCGTCATAGGGTGCACGAAGTCTTACAAAAGCCTCTTTGAACTGCTCTTTGGTAGGCCAAGGGAAAATGACGACCTCTTTCAATAAAACCGTATCTGGTTTGAGGATTTGAATCAGTGAACACCTGAAATCAGTAAGGGTGTCAGGAATTACGAATACGTTTCTTTTGAAACCTATTGCCGCGAATTCAACAGTGTCCCTTTTTTTGGCTACGAATGAGAAAAAACCAAAGTAATCTGAAATGGTACCACGACTGGTGCCACGGATCATGATGCTGGTAAAAGGAATGGGTTGAAGGCTGTCGCCGGAAACCACTACGCCGGAAAATTGCACCAGGTCTTTGTTGTTTTCGTTTGCTTTGTTTTGTGCGAAAACGGTTGTTGTGACTACTGCGCCGAACAATAGGGCAACCAAAGCTGTTTTGATGATATATGAAAATTGCATCGACACTAAATTACCAACTTATTTCGGGCTTACTAACGATAAAATCATCTTAAAATTGATTTATATCAACGGTTTTCATTAACGTAAATCATTAAATTTGACGTAAGTATGATTCCACGCAATTATAGGTACTTCTGGAGTCTGTTACCTGGAGCCATTACCATCGCAGGAAATCTGGCTGGTGGTTGGTGGGTTTACGGTAACATGTTTTTTTCGCTTGGGATTTTGACTGTCATCGAGTGGTTTTTTCCTGAAGATTTTTCCAACGAACAGGATGAAAACTCGGCTGTTCCGGATTTGATTCTTGGATTGCATGTTGTTTTTCAGGTGACCGCTCTCATTACATTTTTTTATGTGCTGTCAATCGGTGAGATGAACGGATGGCAGATTTTCGGAGCATCGTTTTCAACGGGAGTTCATTCGGGCACAAGCGCTATTGTGATTGCTCATGAGCTTATTCATCGGAACTCACCTGTATGGCGGTTTTTCGGCAAGGTCCTTCTTTTCACCTCTGGTAATATTTATTTCTATGTTGAACACCTGCGCGTTCACCACAAATGGGTAGCAACCGATCGGGATCCTGCTTCCGCAAAAAGAGGGGAGAACGTATATGGTTTTTTCCTAAGGTCAGCGCTCGGTCAGATATCAGGTTCATGGAAACTGGAAAAGGAACGACTTTCAAAAGCGGGAAAATCCGTTTGGCATCCATCTAACTACACACTTCTCAGCATGGTTTTACTTTTTGTCTTATCATGCGCCATGTATTATTTCATCGGGCCTCTGGCAGTCGTGGCATTCGCAATGCAATGCCTGCTTGCCAATTTTCTCCTTGAATACACCAATTATATCGAGCATTACGGCTTAAGGCGTAATGAGAAAGAACGTGCTACGGAAATACACAGTTGGCAATCCGATCGACTTATTAGTCGTTTTCTGCTTATCGATTTATCCCGTCATGCTGACCATCACTATTATGCTTCAAAGCCATATCATACGCTTGTGAGCCATCCAGGTAGTCCTGTACTACCGTGCGGTTATGCTGCGGCATTGTATGTGGCTTTGTTTCCTCCGGCTTGGTTCCGCATGGTCGATCACCGATTGGATGAATTTCTTGAAAAACATGTTGATGTTTCTCCTTCATGAAACGAGTCCTTACTTATCCAACATTTCTTTTTCTGCTGTTGTTGCTATCCTGTGGCGACGAAGTTTTGGTTCCTTCAACATACCTGCAGGAGCGTGAGTATTTCCCCCTGGTCACGGGTAACTGGATCCGATATCAGGTCGATTCCATCGTTCATATCGATAACGAGTTGGATGCCTGCGAGGATAGCGTCAATCGGTTTCATTTTGAAATCCTTGAAACCGTTGATTATCCTTTTGTGGATGGGGAACAGGATACCGCATATCGTATTGCCCGATTTCGGCGAACCGACAGTTTGCAGAACTGGTCATTCTGCAGCATGTGGACTTCCAAGCTAAAGCAGTCAGGTGCAGAGAGGGTGGAGGATAACTTACGATTCGTCAAGCTCTCGTTTCCTTTTGACAGACGTGCAACCTGGAATGGTAATGCCTATAACAATCAAGACCCTGAAACTTATAAATACGAGGAAATCGGATTTTCCAGATCTATAAATTCCATTGTTTTTCCTGCCACTGTCAAAGTTCTTCAAAACGATTTTGTCACCAGTATAGGCGCTACTGTGAAATGGGAAATCTACGCACGTGGTATCGGCATGGTTGAAAAATATGTAAAGGACGTCCGGTTGCTCTACGGTTGCGGTGCCTCACCTGTAATCGACGACGGATTGGAGTATTCACTCAAAGTGCTCGATTATGAAATACAATGATTTCAGGATTGCCGTTCTGGTCTTATTAGGAATCCTTATTATTTCAAGCGAATCAGTAGCTCAGAACCGCGTTTATTTCATCGGGTTCACTGATCGGAACAACAGTCCATACTCCTTGCAGCAACCATTGCATTTCCTTTCGCAACGTGCTGTCGACCGCAGGGTCAACCAAGGCATTGCATTGGCTGATGATGATTTGCCAGTCAATCCGTCATACATTGATAGTATCATTTCGCTTGGAGCGCAACATCTGAACAGCATCAAATGGATGAACGGCATCACCGTATTATGTGATTCCAATACACTGAATTCTGTACTTTCGCTTCCTTTTGTCGGGCAGCATCTTGCTGTAAGACGTTTATCAGGTCCTAAACGTGTAAGTTCAAAATTCGAAACGTTAGCCGGTCCCGCAAAGCAACCTTCCATCGTATCAAGCCTTTCTGCACAATTCGATTATGGTGCAGCCTTGCGTCAGATCGACCAGATCAATGGAGATGTCCTTCATCAAACGGGTTTTACGGGCTCAGGCATGCGGATTGCAACCATCGACGCCGGTTTCAACTCAGCAGATCAGCATCCTGCGTTCGATTCCCTCTTCGCATCCTCCCGTGTGGTCGCTACTTGGGATTTTGTTGACCGACAAAATACGGTTTACGAGGATGATTCCCATGGAACTTCAGTGCTTTCATGCATGGCTTCAAACATTCCAGGGGTCATGGTTGGAACAGCACCTCATGCGGAATATGTTCTGTTGCGTTCTGAAGATGCCAATACCGAATATGTCGTTGAAGAGTATAATTGGGCTGCGGCTGCAGCCTATGCCGACAGCGCAGGATGTGATCTTATAACCTCATCACTCGGTTATTTCTATTTCGATGATGGCGCCATGGACCACAGTTACGCAGATATGGACGGAAATACCACCCCGATTTCCCGGGCAGCTGACATTGCAGCAACCAAAGGTATGCTTGTCCTCAGCAGTGCAGGCAATACGGGTAACTCCAGTTGGAGGTACATTGTGGCCCCTGCCGATGCCGACAGTATTCTTTCAGTCGGTGCCGTGGATTCAGCAGGATATAAAGCGGGCTTCAGTGCGTTTGGACCTTCCGTTGATGGTCGAATTAAGCCTGAAGTTGCCGCCATGGGTGCAAGAACCGAAGTCGGTATGTGGAACGGTACTTTCGGACCTGCCAACGGAACATCCTTCTCCTGTCCGGTATTGGCTGGAGCCGCAGCTTGTCTTTGGCAAGCACATCCTGACAAGACCAATATGGAGATTCGGCAAGCAATTCTTGAAAGTTCCAGCTACTACAACAATCCCGGAGATTCACTCGGTTTTGGAATTCCAGATTTTCAAAATGCGCATCTGTTTCTCGGGGGCACTACGCTGAATGTACCTGTAACCAGCGGGCTTCGTGAGGTATATCCCATTCCTGCATACAACTACATCAATGTTGACTACCATTCTTCACGACCACAAAATGTGATCGTGAAGCTATTCGATATCGAGGGCAGGGAAATGATAGTCCGATCGTACCGCACTTCTTCAGGTAACCTGAATAGCTGGCGAATGGAACTCTCCGATGCAATGCCATCCGGCACGTATGTGCTACGTGTAGATGGCGACGATCAGGTCTTCTTCAGAAAAATAACCGTAGTCCGATGATACGCAGTTTCAGTGGACTCCTTTTCCGGCCAGATATCTTTCTGCATCCAGTGCCGCCATACATCCTGTTCCGGCAGCGGTAACAGCCTGACGGTAAACTTTGTCAGCAACATCCCCAGCGGCGAAAACACCCTCGATATTGGTCTTTGATGTTCCTGGAACGGCCTTGATGTAACCCGTTTCATCCATATCGATCCAACCCTTGAAGATCGAGGAATTGGGTTGGTGACCGATGGCCACGAAAAATCCCGTGACATCCAGTTTGGTTTCAGTTCCTGTTTCTGTGTTTGTGACTAATACACCTTCGACAGTTTTTTCACCAAGAATTTCTTTGGTTTCGCTGTTCCATAACACTTCGATATTCGGAGTGTTCAATACCCGGTGCTGCATGGCTTTACTGGCGCGCATTTCGCTTCGTCGTACAATCATATATACCTTCTTGCAGAGTTTTGCCAGGTAGGTAGCCTCTTCTGCTGCCGTATCGCCTGCACCCACGATCGCTACTTCTTGTCCCCTGAAAAAGAAACCGTCGCATACAGCACATGCTGAAACTCCATAGCCATTCAATCGTTGCTCAGAGGGTAGGCCAAGCCATTTTGCAGAGGCACCCGTTGAGATGATGACTGAGTCGGCGTGAATGGTGGTGGTTTCATCCACAATCACCCTATG
>JBJSZR010000649.1:0-1323 GCA_046090385.1 Bacteroidota bacterium | reverse complement strand
ATTGATTGGACAATCACCTACCTTTATTCGGAAATCATGCCAATCTCAACTAACACACCACTTAAATCCATGAAAAAGACACTACTCATTATTTTCTTATTTCTCCTCTCGCTGGTAGCGAGTGCTCAATGGTCAACAGCTACGCTTCAAGGGCCACGATATGGCCTTGCTGGTGCCACTGCAGGCAACAAAGCCATTTTTGCAGGTGGTATTGGATTCATCAGCATTCCCCCTGGCGTGTATGATATGTATGATAATACAGGAAACTCGTGGTCAACAGGTCAGATTTCACAAGGTCGCTACTACCTAGCCGGTGCATCAACGGGTAACTGGGCAGCGTTTGCCGGAGGTGAAAATGGTTGGATTCTTTCCAAATACGATGCTGTCGATATCTACAATGGAACCTGGAATCAATGGAGCAGTCAGAACGCCCTCTCCGCATCGCGTTGCCGTTTGGCTGGAGCTGGTATCGGAAGTAAGATCATGTTCGGAGGTGGCGAAGAGTATGGTCAGGCATTCTATTTTTCGAATGTTGACATATTCGACACAGCAACACAACAATGGACTACTGCAAATCTTTCAGTTGCAAGATCAAGGCTAGCAGCTGCTGCAGCAGGTAATAAAGTGCTGTTTGCCGGAGGCTTTGGCCCTGCAGGATTCTACTCCACAGTGGATATCTACGATATTACAAGTGGAATGTGGTCAACGGCTCAACTGTCTGAAGCTCGGAGTGAGCTTTCTGCGGTAGCTTGCGGCAACAAGATCTACTTCGCAGGCGGATTGAACGGGGCGGGTCAAGTATCTGACCGTATAGATATTTATGATGCAGATGCAGGCACTTGGTCTGTGAGCAACTTATCCGTTCCGCGCCGACAGGCCGCGACAGGCACTATCGGAAATCTTGTGTTTTTTGCCGGAGGTAGCACCTCCTCCGCAAGTGGCACTGTTGGAGTTGTGGACGTATGGGATACCTTGACCGGATCATGGTCAGTAATGAATCTTAGTATTCCCAGATCACTGTGCGGAGCGGCATCAATCGGTAACAAATTCATCTTGGCCGGTGGCCTGAACAACGCAGGATCTCCGATCAGCAGTGTAGAGATTTACACTGTCATTGGAACAGGTCTGCAACCCATTCATGAGACCCATGCTGTGAATGCATATCCCAACCCATCAAGTGATGGCGTTTTCAACATAAATTCAGACTATGATATTGTCCGTATTGAAGTCCTTGACGGTACCGGAAGAAATGTTTTGGAATCAGGCTTGAATGTAAATACACGAATTGATCTCACCAGCCATCCTAAAGGACTTTACTATATG
>JBJSZR010000648.1:0-3499 GCA_046090385.1 Bacteroidota bacterium | reverse complement strand
CGGTTGCTGACCGGTTACATCCCATTGACAAGTTGTTGTGTTGAAGGTGGCAGTCTGATAACAAGCAATCGAAGGCTGTGCCGGCTGCTGACCGGTTACATCCCATTGACAAGTTGTTGTGTTGAATGTGGCAGTCTCATAACACGCAATCGAAGGCTGCGCTGGTCTTGTGGTTACTGATAAACTGAAAGTTGCTGTTGAGGAACAGCCATTACTATTTGTAACTGTAACGGAATAAGTTCCGGCAGTGCTAGTACTGTAAGATGAAGCCGTGGCTCCGAAAATAGATGTGCCATTTAATGACCACGCGTAGCCCGCGATAGTGCCACTTCCAGCTGTCGCATTGGCACTTAAAATCGTATTTACACCTTGACAGACAGGTGAAGTTCCACTGATACTTACAATGGGAGGGGCAAATTGACTGATGCTGACACTTACTGCACGAATGCAACTGTTTGCATCTGTAACTGTGTAGGTGTCTGAAACAGCTCCTTGTGTGAAGATGCCTGTGCCTGAATATGGAGTAGTTCCTCCTGATGCACTCACATTAACAGTTGTACTTGAGCCAGGACATACGGATGTAGCCGCTGGCGTAGCAGTAACTGTCAATGCAGAAGGTTGACTGACAGTAATGGTTGTCGATGCAGTACAGCCATTAGCGTCAGTCGATACGATTGTGTAATTACCTGCGCTGAGCCCAGATCTGGGTGATGTCCCGGAGGTGCCATTTATGGTGTACGTGTAGGGTGATACACCTCCTGTAGCGCTGAAATTGATTGAACCGTTCGATCCGCCATTGCAACTTACATTGGTAGCACTTCCGGAAACACTACAGGCAGTCGGTTGGGTTATCGTGTAGCTTTGTGTTTTGGAGCATCCTTTGCTGTCTGTAGCAGTCAATGAATAGTTGCCAGCCGAAAGTCCGCTATAAATGCCAGTCGAATTATTATTGGTCCCGTTCAAACTGTATGTGTAAGGCGAACTGGCGCCTGATGCAGATCCGTTAATCGATCCGTTAGCACCACCGAAACAAAGTACATTGCTGGTAGTTGTACCCGACAGAACGGGAAGTGGATTGATTGTTACTATCGAAGATGCCGTTGAAGTGCAGCCGTTTGATTGGGTGGCTGTTGCAGTATAGGTGGTAGTTGTGGATGGACTTACAGTGATACTTGCAGTAGTGGAAGAACCGATTGACCATGACCAACTTGGATTCGATACTCGTCCTAGTCTCACATCAGGCCGACTGGTTGAGATACCACCGCCATCAAGTGCAGAGGTCGAACCGGCAGTTGTAGTTGCGAGGATCTGGTTGGCAAGTGAGGAGGATGTCTGACCGGTCGTTCCATCCGAATAGTAATAGTTGCAATAATTGTTTGTTCCTTGACTGGTGATGAATGTCTGACAGCCTGCAGGACTGTTATAGTCATTTGCAAAACAGGTTTGGATGAGTAGGTTTCCTCCTGTATAAGTGAACCCGGGAAAGGTAATGGCTAACCATGATGCGGTACCCTTAAGAGTGAGAGTGGAGGATGGCACTACGTTTGTAAGACCTGTTTCGAAAGTTGTAGTGAGTTGAGATGTGCTGGTATTCTTCATCCACAATGTGAAGTTTTCCAGGTCAGTAGTCGTTCCTACTGCAGTTATGCCCAAATAAAATGCATTAATAATAGTGCCATTCGTGATTCCCTGCGCAGAAAGTTCACTTTGTGTCAACAGAATTTGATGCTTTGCTCCCCAATCGAAATTGGAAAAAGGTGCGGGATAGCTGGTACTAGGATTACTTGCTGAATTCGTTCCGAAACCGGTTTGCGCTGTAACCACATCCATAGTTCCGCCTGATGCATTTAGCACTACCGATCCACCTTGGCAGATTGATGCAGGAGTGGGAGTGGAGGTAATGGTTGTATTTGCAGGAGAAGAAAGGACGGTGATGGTCAAATTTTCACTGGAAACACATCCTGAATTGGCCCCACCGGTCGTAGTGTCTAAAGCAGATACAGTATAATCGGTCGTGGATGTTGGAGAAACGGTTACGCTTGATCCGGTCCCTACTGAATTACTCCACGTATATCTGTAACCTGCATTTGAGCTGGAAACAGTCATAACAGTGCTTTTGCCACTACATATGGTTGTTGATCCTGAAGTGGTAATGGAAGGCGCTGTGCTTACTGTTGCGGTTACGGCTATTCGTGGTGATTCACATATGCTGCCTGCTTCTGATACGTAAAATGTAGTCGTCGTGCTAATGGAATTGCCAAAAGTAAAAGATGTGCCGCTCTGGATTGGAGAGCCTCCTGTAGATGCAGAATACCAATTGAATATAGGCGTGGATTGTCCTGATGTGGATGTCACCCTTGCAGATGGTATCCCTGGCCCGCATTGGGAGGAGTTGGTTGCTGTTGGTGTGGAAGGAGCGACAGTGGTAGTTACTGTTACAGTTGCAGTCATCGAGCAGCCTGCAACCGATGTGGCCGTTACTGTATAACTTCCTGTGGAAGCTACAGCTGTTGTTACAGATGCACCGTTACCGACATTGGTTGCACCTCTGCTCCATGAATAACCAAGTACAGGAATGCTTCCTCCTCCTCCTGAATTAGAAGAAGTGATATTCAACATATACTCCTCGCGTTCTCCGTAGGTGATTGTATCCGTAGGACCGCTGATGGTCCCTTGCTTACATACTATTAACATACGGGTTGTGCCGTTGAATGCCGTGCTTGGTACCGTGAAAGATGTTGACTCGGTATGTGCTCCAAGCGTATTGAAAGGTGAATTGTAAATGGTTTCGCCGGCATCGAAATAATCTCCATCACGATTATAGTCGATGAAAACAGCCATACTGTTTTCATAGGCACTCGCACTGGTCAATGATGAGAGAGACATGTTGTAGGTAGTACCTGCAGTCAATCCATATGGTCCGAATGATGTGAAGTTCGAGTAGCTACCTGCTGATCCGGTGGCTGTTCCTATAGTTCCAATAAGTGAATTTAAGGTTGATGAATTGTTAAGCACCGTTACACTTGTCGAAGCATTTGTGATTGTGACTGTACCAAGGTCCTCATCAACGGACGGAATTCCTACTGCAGACGGAGTGGAGTAAGTTGCGGCAGTGGCCGAATTATTCGGTGATGCCACCAGGGTGGTTGCCGATCCAGCACATATTGTAGACGGGGTGGCAATTGCGACAAGTCCGATTCCACTCAAGGCGTTATCCTGGTAAGATCCGGATGATGTCCTGGTCACCGATGGGTCTACAGCAGTTACGGTCCAATTTACGGTTGCATTAGAAGGGTTTGCAAGAGGTATGGTAGCTTGCCATGTGTTGCCACTGGTATTTGTCATCGATAAGTTCGTCTGACTGCCACCGTTAAAATTATAGGTAAGTGTGACGGAAGTGATCGGATTGGATCCTGGAACAACCGTGGCTGTGACTGTATGGCTGATTGCAGTGCAAGAGGCTGCAGTCGCAGAGGCCGATGTGATACTTACTGTTGCG
>JBJSZR010000647.1:0-6472 GCA_046090385.1 Bacteroidota bacterium | reverse complement strand
GACCATGTTCTGAAGACCAACGTTATTGATTCCGCAAACCACGACTGATTTTCCTTTGCTTTTCCAAAGCTCTTCGGCAGTCGCCTCGATTGATTTTTGGAGATTCCCTGCAGCAGGAGCACTCACGGCAGAAGCACCGGCTTTTGAAGCAAGAGCGTTGTACAGACCTGCAGCCACCATCATCTGCTGCGACGGCTTCACAGGAACACGCTGATCAGCGTTACTTCCAGTGACACTGAGGACAGATTCAAACTGGATATGACGTGACATCGTCTTCTTGCCCTCATCCAGCTTGCGTGTTACTGCATACTGTTTTGCATGCTCGACAGGAGAAATCCAGTTGACAAGAAAATCGCAACCGAGAGAAACAATCACGTCGGCCTTGTCGAAAGAATAGGAAGGAACAGCTGATTTGCCGAAACTTTCCATATTGGCTTGGCGGATCGCAGAGGCGGACACCGCATCGTATTGGATATGCTTTGCAGAAGGGAATTTGGTAAGGAAATCGCCGATAGCCTTCAAGGTAGAAGGACTGTTGACCGTAGATGATACGATTCGGATTTTTCCGTTTTTCCCTGCGATGGATGCCAGCTTGGCGCTGATTTCTCCGTCAACGGTTTTCCAGTCGGATGCTTTTCCACCCGCCATCGGAGACTTGTAGCGTGCAGCATCGTACAGAGAAAGTACGCTCGCCTGAACACGGGCATTCACTCCGCCTTTGGTCACCGAACTGAGAGTATTACCCTCCAGTTTGATAGGACGACCATCGCGTGTTTTGACTAGTACACTGCAATAGTCGTATCCGTCGAAATAGGTGGATGCATACCAGTTTGCGATGCCAGGAGTGATCTGATCAGGACGAATCAGGTAAGGAATCGTCTTACGAACAGGCGCTTCACAGGCGGCCAAAGATGCGGCAGCTACACTGAAGCCCAGGAATTTTAGGAAATCACGGCGTGGCGTGACTGAAACATCGTCCGATTTTTTCTGGACGACCTCATCGAGTGGAAGGTTCTCATAGAACTCATTGTTCTTCAGGCGCACGAACTCAGGTTCATTGCGCAGTTCTTCCATTCCTTCCAATAGCGTTGGCTCATCGGTTATTTATTGAAGTTTCTTCGCCCGCTGAAGGGCTATCTGTTTCTTAGTAATGGCAACGAGAACACTCAAGACCTCCGATTTCGGAAACCGTAATGATGGAATCCGCACCCGGCTTGGAGAGCAGTTGCTTATGATATTCGTTGTAGTAAGTATTGCCTGCCATCTTGACTTCCGTCTTACGATGACAATCGATACACCAGCCCATGGTAAGTGGAGAATACTGCCCGACAACCGTCATGCTGTCTTGTACCGGACCATGGCAAGTCTGACATGCGATCTTGCCCACTGATACGTGCTGAGCGTGGTTGAAATAGGCCAGATCCGGAAGATTGTGAACACGCACCCACTGGATAGGCTTCGGATTGTTACCATAAGTTGACTTGTCGGCATCGTAATCAAGCGCCTTATAGATCTTGGCGATTTCCTCTGTACCGGTTACAGGTCCTTTACGAACATACTTATGGCAGTTCATACAAACATTGGCGGAAGGTACGCCGGCCACTTTGCCCTTTTCGGCACCACTGTGACAGTAGAGACACTGTATCTGCATCTCACCCGCGTGAAGCTTGTGTGAGAAGTTGATAGGTTGATCAGGAGTATATCCCTGCATGACGCCGATCTCTTTCAAAGCATACCATCCTTTTACACTTCCCCACCCTACGAATAGCAGAAGCATGACAGCAACGATCTTCTTGTTATTGCGGATCCAATGGATGGTGGCCTCTTTTCGGGGCACCTCTACAGGCTCAGGTAATCCATCGCGCTGGCGCACGGTACGCTCGAGAGTGGATTGTACACGACCAAGAATCACCACCAGGACATAGAGCACTACGATGGCTAGAATCAGGTAAAGGCCCACAGGACCACCTTCGCTTTCAGGAGCTGCGCCTGGAGCACCTGTGCCAGCCGCCGGAACAGCATCCGGCTTTTCAGCCTCTGCCTTTAAATAGGCAAGTACCGACTTTATCTCTGCATCTTTCAGGTTAAAGGAAGGCATCGCAACCTTGTTGTATTCATTGTAGATCTTGACAGCGTAATCGTCACCTGATTTGATGACAGCTGATGAATTCTTGATCCACTTCAACAACCAATCTTCCGGACGACGCGTCTCGATGCCCTTCAATGCGGGACCGACCAGCTTTTCCTTGACTGCGTGACAACTTGCGCAGTTGGCCTTGAATAGTGCTTCACCGTCTTGAACAGATGCGGCATCCTGTGCGAATGACTGCATTGAAAAGAGGGCAATGAAAAGAAGAGAGAGAAGTGATCTCTTCCGGGTGACGTAGCAATTTGTGCTCATATCCGATCAGTTTGCCATCGTGACTCTTTCCCGATGTGGAACGGACCAAACGTGTTCCGGTCATCTCAGAGTCATTTTTTAGACGGCGCAAATTTATCGGAAGAAGGCCTTAATTCCATGTATTTTTGAAAAAAAATGAACTTTAGAATAATTCCAATTAAGAAGCTTAAGCGGATTTAACAGTACACCACTTGAAAAAACTCTGTCCGTCTTCAAAGTTCATTGATAAACAAATAATTACAAATTGATTCTTTTGTAACTATCTCTTTTTCAATAAAGAAGAAAATCAAGGCTTACCAGGCGCGTGGAATAGATGATAAAGTATGGGCTTTGAAGGACTGGCATCATTTAGAATGCTGATTACCTGTAGGTTAAGTAAGTAAAGTCCATCCCTGACCTCATCAGGGACAAAAATAAGTTCGGTTATAGTCGCTTCTTTTCGCGTCATGGACGGGTATTGCCAATAGGCATGATGGGCCAAAAGAGCACCACCATCCTCCTCTTTATCAACAGATGGAAGATCGATTAGCAGATGTCGGACGCCGGCCTCCGCCATTTTTTGAGCGGCATCAGGATGCATGTAAACCGGATTTGTTCCGGAATACTTTCGTTGTCGCTTCGCATCATCGTTAGGTCTTGTACGGACAATAATCGCTTCAGTGGGCTCCGACAAAACATCATCGAACTGGTCGCTCATGATGACCCAATCATCAAACAACCTGGAGGGTTGAACTGAAACCAATTTTGCCAGATACCAGTAATGCTTCATGCATTCATAAATGGTCTCCTTATCTCTGGAAATGTGACCGACTGTCTCCGTATGCGTCCCGTTTCCATGTGGGTTGAAATGAACATCATTCACATTGCATGAACCGCCTTGCGATACATCTCCCACGAAATTTCCTATGCGTAATGGTTCGATTCTGACAGCAGGTATATGGAATGCATTCACCGCATCAGGTTCCGTGGAAAGTGGAATCGACAAGTCGATGGGCTTAGATAGATCAGCATGCAACGTCTGTCCATTGTGCGGGAATGTTACAATCATGGATTTATACTTTTGATACTTCCGGCAATATTACACCGTTACTTCATATCCGTACATGAAAAAAATCATGCAATGGTATCGCCATCACTTGCCACAGTACTTGTCGACTTCTGGCTGGAACTGGGTATAACCTGCCGCCACGGCGGCCTGAAGGTCCTTGCAGCCTCTCTCAACTTGTCCACTTTCCGCATAACAGATTCCCCTTTGCGCCAAGGCATTTCCCATGGAAGGATCAGCAATCATTGCAGACGTGAAATCCTTGATGGCTCCCTCATAGTCTTTGAGGTAGTATTTGCATGTAGCCCTGTTGCTGAGATATCCGCCATTCGGCACCGTATCACGTTCGATAAGCCTTGTAAAATATACTGCGGCTGAATCCATTTTATCGTTCTCGAAATATAAGATGGCTAGAAATTCATCAAGATCTTTCCGCTTGGGATCGATACGTTGCGACTTTTGAAAAAACTCCAACGCCTTGTCCGATTTTTTCAGACGGTAATATGCCTTGCCTTTCATGAATTGGACTTGCCCTTTGGTACTGTCCAATGATCGTGAATCCTCCAGCCGCTGATTCGCTTGCTCTATTTCTCCCGCCTCCAATTCCTGAAAAACAGCGGAAAGCTGCGCAAAGCCCGAGTCAGGATTCCGCTCTGCAATGTTCCGGTTTATGGTCATGAGATCTTTCCATACTCCGACCCTACTAACCGTCAGCACAAGAAGCAATGCAATCCATGACATTGAGACAAGTTGTAATTTACCTGATATGAAAGCCGGAATCCTTATATCGCCTTTTTCACAGGCGATCAACAAAAAGACCAGCATCATCGACAGCCCGATGTATGGGAAATAGCTGTAACGTTCCGCTACCACATTATATCCGGATGGAACCAACTGAATCACCAATCCGATCGGAATCATATAAAACAGGAATCCTGTCCATATGCCCTTGGATTTACTCATGGTTTTCCACACGAGAAACAACAACACGGCATTGAACGGTATCGCCAGATAATAATGAAACGGGAGCTCGGAAGGTGCGAGATGAAGCGCTGATAGTCCGGTCGGGAAAATAAAGGATAGGATATAATACGCGAAGGCGAAGTTGGCCACTACTAGCCTTTGTAGCAGAGTGTAATCGGGCAACAATTCACTGTCGATACTGCTTGAAGCATCCAATGCAACAAAAGTGACGTATGAAAAAATGACAGCAGGAATAAAAAAGAGCGCTTTCACCACGATTTTATCAGCAGGCGTTTTACCGAAGTGCCAATCGATTACAGGTAAAAGGAATGGAAGAGCGATGGCCGCCGGCTTGCAACCCAAAGCCAATACGAAAAATAAGAATGAATACAAAAGTGACGGACGGCCTCCGGTGCGGCTCCACGAGACATACTTGTCCAATGAAAGCAGCATGAATGAGGTACAAAAAAGATCAGTCTGGTCTGTGATCCAGGCAACCGACTCCACATGCATGGGGTGGAAAACAAAAATCGCTGTCACCACAGCTTTGTGTGCGAAATTTTCAAAAAAGCGACCAGCCAAAATGTAAACGAGGTAGGCATTCAACAAATGGATGATCAGGCTCACCGTGTGATAACCTGCCGGCTTCAACCCGAACATAGAATATTCCACGGCTTCCAGTACAGTCGTCACGGGATGATAGTTGCCGCCATAATTGGTGGTGAAAATCATTCGAAGATTATCGAATGAAAGTGACCTTAAGTGAGGATTGTTGGTGAAAAACAGGTCGTCGTCGATATTCAGGAAGAATTTGGTTACCAATCTTGAAAAAACCGGAACGGCGATCAACAGGAGAATGACCCAGAATACTGTTGGAGCAATCGACTTTTTTCCGGAAGCCGCGGCAATGACGGACTTACTGGTCTTGATATTATTCTTTTTCATTTCAGGCTATGAGGCTTGCTAACAGATATGCGGCACCGGCTGCCAGCACCCCGATCAGTGTGGTGCGCATAGCACCTTTCAGTGGAGGCTGTCCGGTGGCTTTACTTTTGAAATAACCGAAAACCATCAGGCAGATCACGGTGATGATGCTGGAGTACAACAGTCCGTCATGAGGAGTTTGGGTGAAGAGATAAGCCGATAATGGAATGGTGCCACCGACTATATAGGACAGGCCGATATTCATGGCGCTTTTCCTGGCTCGGTTCGGATCAGGTTTTTCCAAACCCAACTCGAAACGCATCATGAACTCCACCCATTTATCAGTATCCTTTTCCATTTCTTTCATCACAAGCTCCTGCGACTCCCTGGAAAGGCCGTAATGACCGAGTATCTCCATCACTTCCTTTCGCTCCGTATCATAATGAGTGACTGTCTCACGGTACTCACGCTCCAATTCAGCATTATAATGCTCCACTTCTGTTTTACCGGCCAGGTAACCGCCGAGCCCCATGGCGATGGAACCGGCAACGATTTCGGCAAGACCGGCTGCAACCACAATACCGTTATCTGTCACAGCGCCACTCAAACCAGCAGCCAGTGCGAATGGAACGGTAAGTCCGTCAGCCATTCCGATAACTACATCGCGGACGGTTTCAGATTGCTGGAAATGCTCTTCGGAATGAGGACGATCATGATGTAAATGGAAATCCATGATTTTTGATTTGGTTACAAACAATGAAAGTAGAAGGAATGATGTTACCATGCAATACCGCAACGCCAACCTGAGTTGGTTATCTTTGAATACCAATTTGAACCGATGACGGTGTACCTCGACCATAATGCCACTACCCCACTGCTGCCCGAAGTGCTTGAAGCAATGCTTCCGTTTTTCCGCAACGAATTCGGAAACGCATCAAGTCGTACCCATGCCTGGGGCTGGCGGGCAGCCGCACATGTGGAAAACGCTCGCGAGGCTGTAGCCGGACTAATTGGCGCTGACGTATCTGAAATTGTTTTCACATCAGGCGCTACGGAAGCCATCAATCATGCCTTAAAAGGGACCTTTGAACTGTACGGAGCAAAACGACCGGTGATTGTGACGGCGGCAACGGAACACC
>JBJSZR010000646.1:0-2547 GCA_046090385.1 Bacteroidota bacterium | reverse complement strand
ATGGAGTATGTTTTTGATAATACGGTTTCACTCGGAACTAACCTGTTCAATGGTACGCGACTGAAAATCTTCGGTGAATACTATCGTAGAGCTGACGAAAAGGAAACGGGTATGGTGATTCTTGGTGGCGATTTTCGGTATTATAAAAAAGTGCATCGGGAAATCGTATGGGCCAACAGGCTTGCAGGAGGAACTTCATTCGGTCAGGAGAAACTGATCTTTTATATGGGCTCGACCGATAACTGGCTTGGACCACGTTTCAACAACAATACTCAGATCGACTATTCACAGAATTATTATTTCCAAGCGCTTGCGACCAACCTGCGTGGATTCGATCAGAACATCCGCAACGGAAATTCATTTGTTGTACTCAACTCGGAGCTAAGGATACCTGTATTCAGGTACATCCTCAATCGCCCGATTCGATCCGACTTCATCAGGAATTTCCAGGTGATCGGATTCACCGACCTCGGAACAGCCTGGACGGGTTGGTCTCCTTATTCCACTGAAAATCCACTCAACAACGAGACTATTGTCAGCCAACCCTTTGTCATAACCCTGCAGAAGCAAAAAGACCCCATCGTAGGTGGATACGGATTTGGTTTGAGAAGTCGCCTTCTTGGCTATTTCATGCGTGCAGATTGGGCATGGGGAGTTGAAGACCGCGTAGTGAAGGATTCCAAGTTCTATTTCTCACTTGGTCTTGATTTTTAAAAAAAAACAATCAATACGATCATTCATGAAAGAAGAGATTAAGAGTATCGCTGCACGTCTGCTTCCTGAAATCATCCGTAACAGAAGACATCTCCATGCACATCCTGAGCTTTCGTTTCAGGAATACGAAACCCAAAAGTTCGTGGAAGCTTGTCTTGATGCTATCGGCGTTAAAGATCATGTGCGTATGGCAGATACCGGCGTTGTAGCGATGATAAAGGGAAGAAATCCAGATAGCCGGGTGCTGGCGCTTCGTGCGGACATGGATGCTTTGCCGATTCATGAAGAGAATCAGGTCGAGTATCGTTCCGTACGAGATGGTGTCATGCATGCTTGTGGACACGATGTCCACACTGCTTCATTGCTGGGTGCAGCCGCCATCTTGAATGAATTGCGCGGGCGATTTGAAGGAACCGTGAAACTGATATTTCAGCCTGGAGAGGAAAAGATTCCAGGCGGTGCATCCAAGATGATCAAAGAGGGTGTATTGGATAAGCCAGCTCCGGCATCAGTTATCGGTCAGCATGTGATGCCTCAGTTGCCAGCAGGCAAAATCGGATTCCGTAAAGGCCTTTATATGGCTAGTGCAGATGAGTTATATCTCACCATCCATGGTAAAGGCGGACATGGTGCCATGCCCCATACCGTCATTGATCCTATCATGATTTCTGCGCAGGTTCTGGTTGCATTGCAGCAAGTGGTGAGCCGTTTTGCAAAGCCCTCTATTCCTTCGGTGCTTTCTTTCGGCAAAGTGATCGCTAATGGAGCCACCAATGTCATTCCCGACAAAGTATATCTCGAAGGCACTTTTCGTACGTTCGATGAAAATTGGCGCTCGGAGGCTCATATGCGAATGAAAAAACTGGTCGAAGATCTGGTATCAGGAATGGGCGGTCGATGTGAATTTGAGATCAGACGTGGTTATCCTTTCCTAATCAATGATGAGGCACTCACGGATCGGTCACGCTCTTGGGCCGAGGAATACGTTGGTGCGGAAAACGTCCAGGATCTTGATTTGTGGATGGCCGCCGAAGATTTTGCCTACTATTCACAGGTCGCACCTTCCTGCTTTTATCGACTGGGTGTCAGAAACGAATCCAAAGGAATAATCTCTTCAGTTCATACTCCCACATTCGACGTGGATGAGTCTGCATTGGAGCTGGGTGCAGGATTGATGGCTTGGTTGGCAGTGAAGGAGCTGGAAGCGAAATTCTTAGTCCATGATTGATCTTGAAAGCCGTAGTCTCTGGTTCAGCGAGTTTCAATGAATGGTTAAGGGTAGTAAAGGAACTTTATTCCATGCAGATAATGCTGAAAATGCCAAAGGTTCAAACATTCAAGTTTGAACCTTGGCCTTTGAACTGATAACGAAATTATTACTTTATCGAATTGCCCCTTTACCTCAGGTCAAGCGTCAATCTTTGCATATTTTGAATTCTTCTCGATGAAGTCGCGGCGAGGCGGTACGTCATCGCCCATTAGCATGGAGAAGATACGATCCGCTTCTGCTGCACTGTCGATAGTGACTTTGCGAAGGGTTCTGGTTCCCGGATTCATGGTGGTTTCCCATAACTGCTCAGCGTTCATTTCACCAAGTCCTTTGTATCGCTGGACATTGACGTTTTCTTCCTTACCTGCACCTGCCAGTTCCTTGATAGCGGCGATTCGTTGTTCATCGTTCCACGCATATTGTTGGTCTTTGCCTTTTTTGACAAGGTAGAGTGGAGGCGTAGCAATATAGAGATATCCCGCTTCTATCAGCTCCTTGAGGTGGCGGAAGAAAAAAGTCAGGATCAATGTGGTGATGTGGCTTCCATCCACATCGGCATCGGT
>JBJSZR010000645.1:0-3151 GCA_046090385.1 Bacteroidota bacterium | reverse complement strand
AGGATACGGACGATTTCGCGGATTGCTTCTTCGCCATCATTCGCCCAAAGGACCTTGCCTCCGCGCTTGATGAAGTTGGCCTCGAATTCGATAAGATGCTTATCCAATTGCTCGATGGCTCTCCATTTCAAGTGATTCGCACGCTGACGAGCGGTATCGAAATCTTCGAACTGGTGCTTGCCTTCTTCCACCTTCTTATCATACTGATGGATGTTGAAAGCGAGTTTCCTTCGGTGTTCGGGATCGAACACACGCGACTCGGCATCAGTTATGAATCGTACGGAAGCGTTGCTCATTTTCAGAATGCAATTTACTAAATCAGCCGATCACGTCCACCTGGTTTACGAACAGTTCCTCCAGAGTTTCCCGGCGACGTATCAAATGGGGAGTACTGTCCAAAATGAGCACTTCGGCAGGCCGGAGGCGGGAATTATAATTATTACTCATTGAGAACCCGTAAGCGCCCGCGTTCCGGATGGCCAGAATATCGCCTTCGCGCACTTCCGATAAGCGCCGATCGGAGCCGAAGGTGTCCGTTTCGCAGATATAGCCAACTACAGAGTAGATCCTTGATTTGCCTTCGGGATTGCTGATGTTTATGATATCATGGTACGCATCATAGAACATGGGGCGAATCAGATGGTTTTGTCCGCTGTCAACCCCCACGAATACAGTCGCCAATGTCTGTTTGATAACATTGGCTTTGACCAACAATAACCCCGATTCGCTGACCAGGAATTTGCCGGGTTCGAACCACAGCTCTAAATCTCGACCGTAACTTTTACAGAAATCCCTGAACAATGCCGTAAGCTCGCGACCTAATTCTTCGATGTCGGTGGTGACGTCCCCGTCCTTATAGGCGACTTTGAACCCACTGCCGAAATCAATGAATCGTAAATCAGCAAATGTGCCGGCAAGTTCAAACATCAGCTCCGCCATACGCAAGAAAACAGAAGCATCAAGTATTTCAGAGCCGGTATGAATGTGCAAGCCTTCCACCCGGATACCGCAGGATTTGACAATCCGCTCTACATGTCGCAACTGATAAACCGATATTCCGAATTTGGAATCGATATGTCCGGTCTGTATATGATGATTTCCACCGGCCTGTATGTGTGGATTGAAACGGATGCAACATGGTATCCTGTCGCCGTAGTCGTGACCGAAAAGTTCCAACACCGAAAGATTATCGATATTGATGGTGACTCCCAATCCGACTGCACGCTTGATTTCATCATAAGAAACACCGTTCGGAGTGAAAAGTATTTCTTCGGGCGAGAACCCGCAATGCAATCCCGTTTCGACTTCCTGTATGGAAACAGCATCAAGCCCTGCACCAACACTCCGGATGTGTTTCAGAATGGAAATATTCGTATTCGCTTTGCAAGCATATTTGATCTTGAGATTGACACCGGTGAATGCCGCTACCAACCGATCATATTGACGGGATATCGTAGCAGCATCATAAACATACAAGGGCGTACCGAACTGTTGCGCTATCTGTAGCAAATCGGCTCCTCCCAGAAGGTAATGGCCATTTGAAAGTTCCATAATGCAAAAATACGTGAGGAAACAGGCGCAAAGAGGTCAGTCGCCTTTACGTTTGAACACCGGCACGGTACTGCAGGGCTCTCCATAAAAAACGGATTTCGCGATTGGTTGCAATAAGGCAGTCACTGTGACATAAGCTGAAACAGGTACTTTGACGCGGGAACAGCCTTTGATCACTATACGTTGATCTTTATAAGGCGTCAAATCCAAAGCATGCAAAGTCTGGTCAAAAAGTGCGACCTCCAGCTCTTCCAGATTTCCAAAATGAGTCTTTTGGGCAAAAGGACGCAAGGAGGCTGCAAGAAGCATATATGCCCACGTTGGTACGATGGCATCGGAAGAACAGTGAACAGCCACAAGTTTACCAGAATAAACCGACCAATCCGTTGTTTTGATCCGTTCCCTGAAATCCTTTTCTCTGAGCACAAGTCCCTCGAACAGCCAACCTGCGATATCAAGAGAGACGCGATCACCAGGCAGATACAGCTCCTCGAGATCGATGGTAAGCAATCCACTGTCAGCTACTTTGTTGATGATCGGATCCATCTTTTTTATTTCAAGTGGAGGTCACTGACTGATGAACTGGATAAGATCTGACTTACCCATGGCACCGGTCTTTCGCGCTACTTCCTTTCCATTTTTGAAAAGAACAAATACCGGCACGCCTTTTATCCCGAAGCTCTTCGCAACCTCTTTGCTCTTATCCACATCCATTCTCAGGACCATTGCCTTACCCTGCATTTCTTTTTCCAGCTCATCTACCAATGGAGCCATTTGACGGCAAGGAGCACACCACTGCGTATGAAAATCGACCAGTACAGGCAGCGGCGAATCCAAAGATTCATTGAATTCTTGCAATGTCATCTGTCGGATATTCTCATCTTTTGACTGAACACTCACCTCTACAGGTAATCCTTTTTCTTCCCAGGCCGTCATGCCGCCTTGCAGATTATATACATGTGTGAAACCGTTGTTGATGAGCAACTGCGCCGCCTTTGCACTGCGACCGCCTGCATGGCAATACACGTAAATGCTTTTTGACTTGTCCATCAAATTGATCCGCGTCTCGAATTCCGGATCATAAAAGTCGATAGTACTGGCACCGGGAATACCACCGGCGGCAATCTCTTCAGGAGTGCGGACATCCAAAAGAATGGCATTGCCTGATGAAAATCCTTTTTGAAATTCCTCGGGGCCGAGGTTCCCATATCCGGTGTCCTGAACCATCGCATGATTTTGCATACCTCCATTGCATCCAACAACTGTAATGCTGATCGAGAATAGGATGACTGATGAAATAAAAGGAATGATGAAATCGGATTTTTTAAACATTGCATTTGTTTTATAGGCTGAAGGTAATCAAGCTTTTTAGAGAGCAAGCTGACGGATATCAGGCACCTCCAACACGTTCTTGTGATAACCGCCAGAAAGCGTATTGATCATAGCTTGGCCCAGTTCATGGAGTGTTCCGATGGAATCAGGTGCCAACAACTTGAAAACCGGAATGAGCCAACCGATGTATTTGTAAAGAGTGATTGTATTTCTCAGTCCGGGGGTAGGAATAAGTATCCCGGGCCGGAAATTATAGACAGCTACGAAT
>JBJSZR010000644.1:0-3366 GCA_046090385.1 Bacteroidota bacterium | reverse complement strand
CACGTTTCGGAGTACAAACCAATCACCTTGACTATGTTGTGGGAATCCACCCTCGTAGAGTGAATCTTTACAACCGATTACGGTGACCGTTATTTCCGCATCATCAACTTGCGAGCTGTATTGATGGATGGATCGGTGATCGATACCGGATTTGCAGACCATGAACATGCGGATGCGGCGAATACCTACCGACCAGGATATGGTCCGGCCATTGAAGGCCTGTTTTCACAATCCAATTTCGGTATCATTACACGTATGACCTTCGAGCTGATGCCTGTTCCGGAAAAAACAGTGATGTTCGCCGTATCTGCAAAAAAAGTATCCGATTTAGATGGTATAATTGATGCCATTCGCGAGCTCAAACTTTCAGGTGTCCTTCATAGTGCAGTACATATTGCCAACAGATCTCGAGCCTTGGGAAATATGCAAGATCGTGTATTGGGAGCCTGGAATCTCAGCGGATCCATAGCAGGACCACGCATCATCGTGGATGCCCGAAAGAAACTGGTGAGGCGGACGTTCGCAAAAAAACTCAGCGGTCACCGACTGGTTTTTCTCGACAGCTTCAGAATGAAAATACTTGGTTGGATTCATTCACACCTGTTCCGGCTGTCCTTTTATCCCACCATCCATGAAGTTTTCCAAGAGCAGAACGGCGTTCCGACCGACGATCCTTTAAAAACCCTGTTAGATGACCGGGATGCCACTTCAGCCGATCTTGCTATCGACTCCTACCCTACTTGTTTCAGCTGGATCAATGCCGTCTGCAAGGCCGAACCAGACAGTGTTAGGAAGGCAGTGAATGTACTTGAACAGGTTTTTGCTGAACATGGCTATGAATTCCGGGTCACTATGACGGCGGTAAACCCTAGAACCTTCATTCTTATTTCAAACATCACCTACCCGCGCGATGCAGTATCGGTAGCAAAGGCACAAGAATTCAAACACCGTTGCTATGAAGTACTGCGTGAAAACGGCTTCCTGCCCTACCGGAGCGGATCCGGCATGTTCAATGACTTACCTCCCTATTCAGCGGCCAGAAAAGTGCTATTGAACAGACTAAAAGAGGTTTTTGATCCGAAAAAGTTACTTGCTCCGGGTAAGTATAACCTGGATTAACCGCCCTGAATAATCCCATTTGTAAGAAGGTAGTCTGATTTGAACACCTGAGCCTCTCTATCCGGATATTTTTCCGGATATGAGAAGAATACACCTGTTCGAGCTCGAGGACCAACCCTGGTTTCCGAACCCAGTGCGTAAAGGAATCACCGATTTCCTGCAATTTGCAGCTAACCTCATTGACCTTTACAAAAATATGATTCCGGTGATCGTGCGCCTGCTGGATGTAAGTAAAGAGCATCGCATAGTGGATCTGGGCTCTGGAGGCGGTGGCGGTATAGAGAAGATCTACAAACATCTGAAGGAAGAGGGTCGCGAAGAGGAAATCCGACTGACGGATAAATATCCCAACGTGGAAGCCATGCGATCACTTTCGCAAAGGTTCTCCCAGCATATTTCATACACTGACCAGTCAGTCGATGCTCGCGAAGTTCCAGAAGATCTCAAAGGCATCCGCACCATGTTCGTCGCCTTCCATCACTTCCGTCCGGAAGATGCCCGTAAAATCCTGCGCGATGCCGCAGAGCATAAAGCACCAATCGGCATCTTTGAAGCAACAGAACGATCCTTCTTGAACTTCATCATAAAGTTCCTCGACCCGATAGCAGTGATGCTGGCGGTTCCTTTCATTCGTCCATTCAGTTGGTCGCGCATCTTCTTCACCTATGTAATCCCATTGATTCCTCTTTCCCTCATGTGGGACGGCATGGTTTCCGTATTGAGGACATATTCCATCAAGGAGATGAACGAGCTGACGCGACAAGTTAAAACCGACGGCTACAAGTGGGAAACAGGAAGATTGAAACCGAAAAAAGGTCCAGCCTTGCTCTACCTGATAGGATATCCTGTAGCAGCCTGATAGGTTTAAAGATGCTTACCGGATCGCAAACGCTCAACTAATTTTATCAGTTTGAAATCAACATAGATATGCTAGGACATTCATACCGGAAAACTTCTTGTACATTGAAAAATCACTGAATAAAAAGAAAGCAACGACGATTCATGAATTGGAGAGCAAGAGCCTTTCATCAGCCGGCGGATGGTCTGTTGAATAATGTAGCCCTACACTTTCTTTCCGTGCCATGGCTGACTTGACTATCATATAGCCGACCGAAATCATATTCCTTAATTCGCAAATTGCGGGAGAAACGATAGTCCTTTCGTAGAGCGCTTCCGTTTCGCCGTAAAGGATACGTAAACGGTCAAGAGCCCTCTTCAAGCGCTGATCGGAACGTACTATACCGACATAATTACTCATCACCTCCTGCAACTCACGACGATTTTGGGTGATAAGCACCAGCTCATTGGGCTGCCGAGTGCCTTCAGCATTCCAATCCGGTACATCTGCTCTTAATTCCTGATGTGATGAATCAGCCATCGCATCCATAGCCGAACGATGTGCAAATACAAGAGCTTCCAAAAGCGAATTGGATGCAAGTCGGTTGCCTCCATGAAGTCCAGTACACGAACACTCACCTGCAGCATAAAGATTCCGGATATTGGTCCTGCCGTTGTGGTCCACCTGTACTCCGCCACACATGTAATGAGCAGCCGGAACCACTGGAATCGGTTCATGTGCAGGATCAACACCTATGCTCATGCACTTTGCAAGGATTGTCGGAAAATGCTCCTTGAAAGCGCAAGGATCCAAATGGGTACAATCCAATAGCACATAATCTTCACCACGCAATTTAAGCTCATGGTCGATTGCTCGGGCTACGATATCCCTGGGAGCAAGACACCCTCGTTCATCATATTTTTCCATGAAGGTTTTTCCATCCTGCGTCTTCAGCACACCTCCGAATCCACGAACCGCTTCGGAAACAAGAAAAGAAGGAGAATCACCGGGATGATATAAAGCCGTAGGATGGAATTGCACAAACTCCATGTCCTTTACGAATCCCTTCGCACGATAGATCATTGCAATGCCGTCACCGGTTGCAATTAGCGGATTAGTAGTGGATTTATAGACTTGGCCGATACCGCCTGTTGCAACAAGTGTGGTTTTTGAAAGTACGGTTTCTACAGCTCCGGTTCGTGTATTCAATACATAAGCTCCATAACATTCGATTCCGGACATACTACGGCGAACTTCCTCGCCAAGATGATGCTGGGTGATCAGATCCAAAGCGAAGTAATGCGTAAATACTTTTACATTCGGATGCCGATGTACTGCTTCAAGCAAGGCACGCTCGATCTCATTTCCAGTACTGTCCTTGTAATGCAATACACGGTGTGCCGAATGGC
>JBJSZR010000643.1:0-1588 GCA_046090385.1 Bacteroidota bacterium | reverse complement strand
AAAAGTGGCTGGAATACAACGAAGGTTACCACTGCAAAGAAGAGTGTGGCAAGAATATGAGGCAGGTATTTTTTCATGTTCATAGTATGATGCTAAGTTGCAAAAAAAGGCGGTCAGGACAAGCCGAAAAATGAATCAACCCGAACAGAACCCGGGCATTCGATGCTGTAGGGAATCGGTAAAGTACGGCTTCTGATCACTTCACCTCTTCGTAATCCACATACTCGGAGTCATTGTGCTTATCCAGGTTTTGTGGAGCCTTTTCAATGGTTACAGTGCCCTCGGGCCGCATCGGGCGCTGATTCCGTTTCTGGAAGTCCTGGGCGGCTTTGGTAAAGGAGCTGTAAGCCTGGAAGTAAATGAAACGTCTCAAAAACCCGAAAAGTATGAACGCAATCAGCAGTATGTATAGGAATTCTTTCATGAAAAATATCAGCGTGAAAGATACAGATTGCGCTCCCCATATACTTTTTGGAAGAAATCATCCTCAAGATCTTCTATGAAATAAATAGCTTCTCCTGTGGATTTCATTTCGGGACCAAGTTCCTTATTCACATCCAGGAATTTCTCGAAAGAGAAAACAGGGACTTTGATGGCGTAACCGTTCCGCTTAGGACTGAATTTGAAATCGCCTACCTTCTTCTCGCCCAACATCACTTTTGTAGCATAGTTCACATACGGCTCGTCATACGCTTTAGCGATGAATGGAACAGTCCGTGATGCTCGTGGATTGGCTTCTATTACATACACTTTGTCATCCTTGATGGCGAATTGGATATTGATCAGTCCTTTCACCCTCATGGCCTTGGCTATCTTGATAGTGATCTCTTCTATCTGCTTCATCACGTTTTCACTCAGATCGAAAGGAGGAAGCACGGCATTGCTGTCGCCACTGTGAATCCCTGCCGGCTCTATGTGCTCCATGATACCGATGATATATACATCCTCACCATCGCAAATTGCATCGGCCTCCGCTTCTATTGCTTTTTCCAAAAAGTGATCGAGCAGGATCTTATTGTCCGGTATATCCTGAAGGATCTTCACCACATGCTGTTCCAACTCCTCTTCGTTGATGACGATTTTCATGGATTGACCACCCAGCACATAAGACGGTCGAACCAGCAATGGGAAACCGAGCTCACGGGAGAGGCTCACCGAATGATCGGCATCCTCTACCACTCCGAACTTCGGATAAGGGATTCCAAGGTCACGCAACAGCGTTGAAAAACGTCCGCGATCTTCCGCCAGATCCAGGGATTCAAAAGACGTTCCTATGATCTTGATACCGTATTTATTAAGCTTTTCGGCAAGCTTGAGAGCTGTTTGTCCTCCAAGTTGTACGATGACACCTTCCGGTTTCTCATGCTCGATGATTTCATAAATGTGTTCCCAAAACACCGGCTCGAAGTACAGCTTATCGGCAATATCGAAATCGGTTGAAACAGTTTCAGGATTGCAATTTATCATGACTGTTTCGTAACCGCATTCTTTTGCAGCGAGCACACCATGCACACAACTGTAATCGAATTCGATGCCCTGTCCGATACGGTTCGGGCCCGATCCAAGAATCACGATTTTCTTGCGATCG
>JBJSZR010000642.1:0-3186 GCA_046090385.1 Bacteroidota bacterium | reverse complement strand
GAGGAGAAATCAGAACACTTCCGGCAGGTGCCACGGCACTTGATTTCGCATTCGACATTCACACCGATCTCGGTTCGCGTTGTATCGGCGCTAAGGTGAATCACAAACTGGTTCCGCTCAGTCACAGGCTCCGTAGTGGCGACCAGGTGGAAATATTGACCTCTTCTAAACAGCTTCCGAAAGAGGACTGGTTGAATTATGTGGTTACTGCCAAGGCGAAATCCAAAATAAAAGTGGCGCTCAAAGAGGAGAAAAAGAAGTTCGCTGATGACGGGAAAGAGATACTGCAAAGGAAATTCAAGCATCTGAAACTGGACTTCAATACCGAGAACATAAACGAACTTCTCGCCTTCTATCGTATCGCTTCACCCATCGAGCTTTATTACCGGATAGCCAAGGAAATGATCGATATCTACGATCTTAAGGATTTCGTGGTCGATAAAGGCACTATAAAACCGCGACAGCCGGTGCGGACGGAACAGCAGACGTTGGAACAGATGGTAAAGGCTGTGCGTGGCTCCAGCGACATGCTCGTGCTTGGAGAAAATCTTGATAAAATAGATTACAAGCTTTCGCCATGTTGCAACCCGATTCCCGGCGACGACGTTTTCGGGTTCATCACCATCGACGAAGGAATAAAAATACACCGTGTATCATGTCCGAATGCGACTCAACTGATGTCGAATTATGCCTACCGCATCGTAAAAGCAAAATGGACGGGACAGCAACAGATCGCCTTCCTGGCGGGGATCAGGATCACTGGGATCGACGACGTAGGCGTGGTAAGTAAGATCTCCAAGGTGATATCCAGCGAGCTGAAAGTCAATATGCGCAGTATCAGTATTGATTCAAATGACGGCATTTTCGAGGGCGCTATCATGCTCTTCGTACATGACACTCATCACCTCGACAAACTGATCAAAAAACTGAAGGAAGTACACGGAATCCTGACTGTGAGCCGAATAGACGGAAAATAAATTGAACCTATGACCATCCAAGAACACCTGGAAGCAGCAAGAAAAGCCTTCACTTCATACTTGGAGCAGAATGGTCATCGGCGCACCGCCGAGAGATTCACAGTACTGGAAGAGATTTATCTGCTCGACGATCATTTCGATGTAGAATCGCTTTATGTCCGTATGAAGAACAAGGGGCACCGGATCAGTCGCGCCACCCTGTACAACACCATCGAGTTGTTACAGGAATGCGATTTGATCACCCGTCATCAATTCGGCAAGAATCTGGCTTTGTTCGAAAGGTCTTATGCCTACAAGCAACATGATCACCTTATCTGCCAGGATTGTGAACATATTTTCGAGTTCTGCGACCCCAGAATACAACAGATACAAACGATGATGGGTGATATACTCCGTTTCGATATAAGCTCCCATTCGCTCCATTTATTCGGTCATTGCAGGGAATTGAAAGAAAAAGGCAATTGTCCACATGCCGATAAGACTTCGAAAAAAGCCTGATAAAGCGATTTTTATCCCACAATTCCCCGTTAAAAAAAGACAACAACGAGGAAATCCGCACTCCCTTTAATGCTTACTTTTGGTGCATGGATTTCAACTACAAAATCGACAAGAAGAGCAACTACGCCATTGTTGAAATGCGCGGAAACATTCTGCACAAGAACCAGGCTGAGCCCATGCTTGATGAAGTTCAGAGCGCTGTAGACAGCGGTGTAAACCAATTTGTCATTTCAATGGGTGAATACAAGACACTCAACAGCACAGCCATCGGTATACTGGTCAATATCCTCACCAAATGTCGCAGAAGTGGCGGTGAAGCCACCTTGCTGGGAGTATCTGAAAAGAACAAGGACATCCTGAATATCGTTAAGCTCAATTCGATTTTCACAATTACGGACGATCTTCCCAGTGCCATCCGTGATTTCCGTTCTGGAATGTGATTTCTACTGACATTTTTATCGATTGCTTTTCCGATTCTCCCATCCAATTAATCTTCAAATCCACTGAGCTGAAATAACAGCTCCTACTAACCATGTCCGTTGACGTATTGCTTGGCCTCCAGTGGGGCGATGAAGGAAAAGGTAAAATCGTAGATGTTTTGACGCCCCATTATGGTGTCGTGGCTCGTTTCCAGGGAGGACCGAATGCGGGACATACTCTTGAATTCGAAGGAATCAAACACGTATTGCATACCATTCCCTCCGGAATCTTCCGCGAAGGCACGATCAATATCGTAGGAAACGGTGTGGTGATAGATCCTGTGACGCTCAAAAAAGAAATAGATGCGTTGCTGGGTATGAAAATACCTGTGTCCGACAGACTTTTCATCTCTCGGAAAGCAAACCTGATTCTACCTACCCACCGGTTGCTTGACGCAGCATCTGAGTCAGCCAAAGGTTCTGAAAAAATCGGTTCCACCTTACGGGGAATCGGACCTGCTTATATTGACAAGACTGGTAGAAACGGGCTAAGAGTCGGAGATATCGAATCAGCAGATTTCCAGAAGCGGTACGAAAAACTCAGGCAAAAACACCTTGACCTTCTTAAATCGATGAGCCATTCAGCGGATGGACTTGATGCATTGGAAATCCAATTCCATGAAGCTGTCACGTTTCTGAAGTCACTGAACTTGGTGGACAGTGAACATATGGTGAACGATTACATCCGTTCACACCGTTCCATCCTGGCTGAAGGCGCTCAAGGATCATTACTTGATATCGATTTCGGTTCTTATCCTTTTGTAACCTCATCCAATACGATCACAGCTGGTGCATGTACAGGTCTTGGCGTAGCTCCCAGACATATCCGAAAAGTGTTCGGCATCTTCAAGGCCTATTGTACACGTGTAGGAAGCGGACCGTTCCCCACCGAACTGAATGATGCTACCGGCGAAGCAATTCGCAAGGCAGGTAATGAATTCGGATCGACTACCGGACGACCTCGCAGATGCGGTTGGCTGGATATTCCTGCGCTGAAATATGCTATCATGATCAATGGAGTCACTGACCTCACCATGACTAAGCCCGATGTTCTCAGTGGCTTCGATGAAATACTGGTTTGCACCCATTATGAAATCGACGGCGAACGTATCGATTATATGCCATATGACATCGTAAACTCGGATGTGCGACCTGTTTATACCAGTTTGAAGGGTTGGAAAAAAGACCTTAGTGGCATCGAAAACGAGCATGATTTCCCTGTAGAATTATCC
>JBJSZR010000641.1:0-812 GCA_046090385.1 Bacteroidota bacterium | reverse complement strand
CACATTGGAGTCGATCTCGACCAGGAAGGTCTTCTCGCTGACTTCAATGATTTTGCCGTGGATGCCGCCGATGGTGACCACTTTGGATCCTTTTTCGAGGGTGGTGCGGAACTGTTGTTCCTGCTTTTGTTTACGCATTTGAGGGCGTATCATGAAAAAATAGAAAACGACTATCATTCCCACTAGGAGCACGATATTCATCAAGGAGCCGTTCGGATTGGTTGCTTGGAGGAGGATGTTGAGCATAGTATGGAGATTTGATTTGGTTGATATCAGAATCATTCTTGTATCTGAGCCTTGATGGTGAGATCCTTTGTATTAGGAATCGTATTGGATATGATGGTTACCGTCTTTTGTACGCTTCCGCTTTTCCCTTCCGAGTCGAAAGTGACTGTGATGTAGCCATCTTTACCGGGAGCCATCGCATCTTTGGGCCATTCCGGAACGGTGCATCCACAACTTGCCTGCGCATGTCGGATGATCAGATCACTGTTACCCGTATTCCGGAAATGAAAAGCGAAAGAGACCTTTTCACCCTTGGAAATCGCGCCGAAATCATGTACGGGATCATCAAATGTGATGATTGGAGCCTGATCTTTTTTGTTGGATGATCCTGTAGCAGGATTATGAATGAGATCGGGGGAGACAGGGTTTTCAGGAAGGTCATCATTCTTGACTTCCTGACAAGAAAAGAGCACAGATAAAAGAAACAATGAAAGAATCCGAGTGACCATTAAACCACAAATTGAAGATTTGATTATTCCATCAGACCACGACCGGTTTTGACGATCTTCCCGGCTTGTTTATAATCG
>JBJSZR010000640.1:0-2318 GCA_046090385.1 Bacteroidota bacterium | reverse complement strand
AAATTCGTGTGCTCAAGCCACAAGGGATCGATAGGCTTGTAGGACTTAAAAATTCCTAACTTTCTCTCATAAACCTTAAAAAAACCGACCTAATGGGTATCCGATTCCGCTTGACTGTGCTCAGCTTTTTCCAATATTTCGTTTGGGGCGCGTGGCTGATCACATTAGCCACTTATTTCTTCTCAAATAAAATGGGGACAGGCGTTCAACTGGGAGCCATTTTTTCCACGTTGGCATTATCTTCAATCATCATGCCTGCAATCGCAGGAATCGTTGCTGACAAGTGGATGAATGGTGAACGGTTATTCGGACTCTTGCAGATAGCTTATGGTATGTGCCTGCTACTTGTACCACAAATTCACGATGCTGACAGCCTGTACTATTTGATTTTCACTGCTATGAGTTTTTACATGCCAACCATTTCCCTTTCCAATGCCATTTCCTTCAGAATACTCAAAGACAATGGCCATGATGTGATCAAGGAGTTCCCTCCTATCCGGGTTTGGGGCACCATCGGATTCATCGCTGCCATGTGGATCACCAATCTCACAGGCAGCAAGACCAACGCCAATCAATTCCTCATCGCAGGTTTCAGCGCCATCGGGCTGGGAATTTTTTCATTCACCTTACCGAAATGCCCACCCCAAAGAACAATCGCCAGTAATGCTTCGATAATGGAGATGCTCGGACTTACAGCTTTCAAGCTTTTGTCGCAGTACAAGATGGCGTTGTTTTTCATCTTCTCCATGTTTCTTGGCGCAGCATTGCAGTTGACGAACATGTACGGGGATACATTTCTTGATGATTTCAAAAACAATGTGGCTTACGGCCCGGAATCCTTTGTTGTGAAATATTCCACCATCATCATGTCCATCTCACAGATATCGGAAACGGTGTTCATTCTTACGATTCCTTTCTTTTTGAAAAAGTTCGGCATCAAGAATGTAATGATGTTCTCGATGCTGGCATGGGTGCTGCGGTTCGGCCTATTCGCTTACGGCAATCCGGGAAATGGCCTTTGGATGATTGTTCTGTCATGTATCGTGTACGGCATGGCGTTCGACTTCTTCAATATTTCCGGTTCACTCTTCATTGAAACAAATACTAGTCCTGCGATACGATCGAGCGCTCAAGGCATGTTCATGATGATCTCCAACGGATTCGGAGCTTTCATGGGAAGCATGGTGAGTGGCTATCTGATCCAGAATTATTTCACCGGGCCCGATGGCATGAAAGATTGGCACACCATTTGGTTGTGCTTCGCAGGATATGCACTGGTGGTCGCCATTCTTTTCATCGTATTATTCAAACATAAGCACGATCCCGACCAGGTCGCAAGCTTCACCCATTGAAATGACAAGCTGATTCAGTATGACATTTCCGTAAAAATGAAAGTCCCGCGATTGCGGGACTTTTTCATTTTGTATTCGGTTTCACGACTGACGCTCTTTCCGATTATTCAACTCATCTCGAATCCTTCCTGCCTTCTCGTATGCCTCATCAGCTATGGCTTTTTCAAGCATGTCATTCAGCTCATCGGTGGATGCTCCTGATAGCTCGCTTTCCGATAGTCGCGTAGTGGGGGATGTGGATGCGGACATGGCAGATGCGGGGATCTGACGCTCCTTGGTTTCTGATCCACTTTCCAAAGCGCCGCTTTCGTCCATTACGATGCCGGCTTGGGAGATGATGAATTCGTAGGTAAAGATGGGACAACCAAAACGGACGGCCAAGGCGATTGCATCGCTGGTACGGGCGTCTATTTCCATACGTTTCCCATCCAATACACAGATGAGCCGGGAATAGAATACTCCTTCAAGAAGATTATAGATGACAATCTCCTCGACCTCGATATTGAATGAATCTGCCAATGACTTGAAAAGATCGTGAGTCAATGGTCTGGTCGGAGTCATGTTTTCCAACTCTATGGCGATAGCTTGAGCTTCGAATGCACCGATGATGATCGGCAATCTGCGTTTACCATCCTCCTCTCCGAGCACCAATGCATAGGCACCCGACTGAGTCTGGCTATAGGATAAACCGATGATTTCCAGCTTGATTTTCTTCATGATACTACCCGTCATTCAGTCTTTCGTTACTCTAATATAATGAATTTTAATAAAATAAAAAGGACAAAAATCAGTTAATTCTGACCCGCTTTGAAGGTTTTGGCTGCCTCGATAAGTTTAGGGACTACTTCGAAAGCATCACCGACGATCCCATAGTCGGCTGCCTTGAAGAACGGTGCTTCCGGATCCTTGTTGACCACGACGATGACCTTGCTGCGGTTCACCCCCGCCAGATGCTGGATGGCACCG
>JBJSZR010000639.1:0-3466 GCA_046090385.1 Bacteroidota bacterium | reverse complement strand
CAACCGACCTCCGATGTTGGAAGGAATACATTTGAAAGAGGTATCACAGAGTTGGCAGGTAAGGATCGTGCCGACAAGATGTTGGCTGAACTTAATCTTTACGGATCCTTTAAAAAGATTCCGGACGAATTGCGGCATACTATTTTCATTTCTGACCTAAAACTCTCTTGGGATGATGCTACCAAGAGTTACCGGTCCAACGGTGCCATCGGAATCGCCAGCATGGAAAAGATTTCCATCAATAAAAAGATGAAAGGTTTCGTAGAGATCGTACATAAGCGCTCAGGCGACGCACTGAATATATTTTTGGAACCTGAGGACGGAACCTGGTACTATTTCGGGTATGCTCGAGGTTTATGCCAGACCTTATCGACTGTCACCGAATACAACGAAGCCATCGAGAAGGTGAAACCTGAGAAGCGCGTTTCCAAAGTCAAAGACAAGCCTGATTTCGAGTATATGCTTACTACTGAGCGTGCTGTCAAGAACTTTATAAAGAAGATGACTCCACAGCCACCGGAAGATGGACGTTAACGTGCTGTTCATTATCTTGCGAACCTTGAATTGAACAAACTACGTGCTTACCGGTGATAATCTTATTGGTTTGTTGCTTGCCTATTTGGTAGGTTCAATCCCGTCTGCTGTATGGATAGGTAAAGCTTTTTATGGAGTTGATGTGAGGGAATACGGCAGTGGCAACGCAGGTGCTACCAACACGTTCAGAGTATTAGGCAAGAAACCGGGTGTCATAGTGCTTCTGATGGATGTGCTGAAAGGGTTTTTTGCAGTCAAAATATCCTACTTGATCGGTGATTATGAGCCCATGTCCCCGGAGTTCATCGATTTCGAATTGGCATTATCGGTTTGCGGACTCTTGGGTCATATTTTTCCGCTATATGCCGGTTTTAGGGGTGGTAAAGGTGTTGCTACCATGCTTGGTGTACTAATCGGTGTACATCCTGAAGCCGCTTCCATGTGTGCGTTGGTTTTCCTTTTATCTTTCATCATCACCGGCTACGTATCGCTCAGCAGCATGTTGGCCGGAATCGCTTTTCCTGTCATCATCATGGTCTTTTTCAGCACCAACTCCAGCATCAATATTTTTTCACTGGCAGTGGCGGTGATGATTCTTGTTACGCATCAGCGTAATATTGAAAGATTGTTGGCAGGTGAAGAGTCGAAAATCCGTTTATCTGGCAGAAGGACCGCCTGATAACTCCGGACATTTCTTTCCGCCGATTTCTCTTGCACTTACATGCCAGCTCGAATCAAGTAGGATTGAAGACTTTAAATCAGCACAAAAATCCACTTGTGGGTCGAGGCAGGATTTTGCCTGAGCTCTGTAAAAATACGCAGCCGCCATCGAACTATCCAATCTTAGGGCATTGGTGAAGTCCTTGATTGCAGCCAGCTTATTTTGCTCTGTCAATTCAGATTTGTACAATCGGATTCGCCCTCTAACAAGGTAGGCTTTTGCAGAGTAAGGATCCGCATCTAAAGCTTCATCTATTCTTTTAAGAAGCATTTCAGGTTTTTCAGCATTTTCATTCGCCGACACGAAATCGACCAGTCTGTTGCATTCTAAACTATCCCTTGCTGATGGCGGTATTGCAGTAGCTATCAATCGGATGGCTTCTTCCGATCCAGAATTGAAACGCCGTGTAACGTAAGATTCGAACGTGCTCGCTCTGAAAACATGGTGAAAGATCACTACTGGAAGAAATCCTGTCAATATCGCAACCAGATAAATCAGCCAGTTGATGATTGATTTTCTTTTTGTCTTCAAAACTGCCAGGATACCGAGCGCAATCAAAAGAACTGCACAACAGGCACCAGAAAATGCCAGGACTCCGCCCCGATAAGACACGAAGATTTTAGGAAGAATGGAAAAGAAGATGAAAGCTGTCAGGATTGAGTCATAACTGTTCTTATGCCTTATTGATCTTACTGCTTTGATGGAAAAAACAACTGAAAGTGCAACAGTCGTCAAAATCAGCATAAGTCCGGTGAATGGCAGACTCCATGCCCTTGACCATATTGTAAGGAACCAGCATATGGTCAAAACATTACCCGCTTTTGTTATCGTCTTATTTGAATGTGGAGAATTCAAGATTATAACGCTCTGGTGTTAAGAATATTGAAGATCAATAGGACGTTCAAGTCTGTTGTAAGGATAAATTTGTATCAATTAGTATTGTTAACAGTGTCCAAGTTAATGAAACGGCTTTTAATGTTTTTGGTGATGCTGATCACATTATCCTTCGTTCTACGCGCTGATAATGGATTTGCCCCGCCCTTTATAAACAGTAAATCCGAGCGTTGGGCCGATTCGATGTTATCGGCGCTTTCGCAAGAGGAAAAAATAGCCCAGCTGATCATGGTAGCGGCTTGGAGTAATAAGGATTCTGCACATATCAAGGAGGTCGAATCACTGATCAATGATTGGCATATCGGAGGTTTGATTTTCTTCCAAGGAGGTCCGGTAAGGCAGGCGTTGCTGACGAATCATTACCAATCCATCTCCAAGACTCCGTTGCTGATCGGTATCGATGGTGAATGGGGCGTCTCCATGAGATTGGATAGCACAATCCGTTATCCCCGTCAAATGACGCTTGCTGCAAATCCGGATGATAGTGCCGTTTATCGAATGGGCAGACAGATAGCCCGAGAATGTAAGCGCCTTGGTATTCACATCAATTTCGCTCCTGTAGCCGATATCAATTCCAATCCTGAAAATCCTGTAATAGGCAGTCGCTCCTTCGGTGATGACCGGGAGAATGTCACCTTGCGCTCGCTGATGTACATGAAAGGGATGCAAGACCATGGGATTATGGCCAGCGGAAAACATTTTCCAGGACATGGTGATGCGGATATGGACTCTCATCATACGCTGCCATTGATTCGTCGGACAAGTGCGGCAATGGATACTGTCGAGTTGTATCCGTTCAAAAAGCTGATAGATCAAGGGCTTTCATCCATGATGGTGGCTCATTTACGAATTCCATCCTTGGATCCAGGAACTGATTTCCCATCTACACTTTCGAAGGCCATTATTACCGATCTGCTGAAACAGCAAATGGACTTCCGTGGTTTGGTTTTTACGGATGCATTGAATATGAAAGCGGTGAGTGAGACTTACAAGCCAGGCAATGTCGAGTGCCTTGCATTGCTTGCCGGTAATGATATCCTGTTGTATAGTGAGGATGTACCCAAAGCTATCAGGAAGATACAGGAAGCTGTCATGGAAGGTAAAATATCCCAGGAAGAGATCGACAGGCGGGTGAAAAAGGTGTTGATGGCAAAACATTGGTCTGGTCTGGATAGCTTTGAGCCGATTGATACAACTGATCTGATCAGTGATTTGAACAGTCCTGATGCATATTTTCTACAGCAAGAACTTTATGAGCATTCGATCACCATTCTTAAGAATGAAAACGGTATTCTTCCTTTGAAGAATCTGGAAAAG
>JBJSZR010000638.1:0-4385 GCA_046090385.1 Bacteroidota bacterium | reverse complement strand
GTCTCCGTAAGAACAGACATAAGAAGAAGAACAGGTAATCAATCGGGGGCGCATTTGTGCGCCTCCTGGATTGCCTTTCCCGTGCAGACCCATCCGAACTGCGCCTGGATGTTTTTGCTTCGCTATTTCTTGGCCGACGATGAGTCGTCGGTCGTTACTGAACTATGAAGCCTGCACTGTCTGTGCCTCTTTCTTCTCGGTACCGCCATGCGGTTGCTGTGTTTGAAAACGCATTCTAATTGAATAACGAACTAGTAATCAGTTCCTCGGCCGGTGAAGTACGGATCGCCCATCTTCACGAAAAACAGCTCGTTGAACTGAATAGTGAACGTAAGGATCAGCATTTCCAGGTAGGCGATATTTATTTAGGTCGTGTGCGGAAGCTGATGCCCAGTCTCAATGCAGCCTTTGTGGACGTTGGCCATGAAAAGGATGCATTCCTGCATTATCTCGATCTCGGTCCTCAGGTACAAACCCTGCTGAAGCTCATCAAGCTTACAACCACGGGCAAGCGCCCCGACCCGATGCTCACCAGTCTCACCCCTGAGAAGGACATCGATAAGGGCGGAAAAATAAACAGCGTGCTCACTGCAAATCAGTGGGTGCTCGTGCAGGTAGCTAAAGAACCCATCAGCACGAAAGGTCCCAGGATAACAACCGATCTTTCCTTGGCCGGCAGGTATGTGGTACTTGTTCCGTTCACGGATATGGTTTCGATTTCTCAGAAAATCAAAAGCTCCGAAGAACGTCAGCGACTCAAGCGCTTGGCGATGTCCATCAAGCCTAAAGGTTTCGGCCTGATCGTTCGAACCGTGGCGGAGGGAAAGAAGACAGCCGAACTAGATCAGGACATCAGTGATCTTGTGTCGAAGTGGAAATCCGCTTTTGAGAACCTGGCCTCTGCAAAGCCACCCCAAAAGATACTCGGTGAGCTGAATCGCACATCGACCATATTGCGGGACCTGCTCAACTCAAATTTCAATGCGATCCATGTGAACGATCAGGTTCTATATGATGAGATACGTAGTTATATACAGACTATCGCGCCTGAGCAGGTTGAGATCGTAAAACATTACAAAAGCAAACAACCGATATTCGAGCACTTCAATATCGAAAAGCAGATCAAGGCATCCTTTGGCAAAACAGTCACGATGGCGAATGGTGCCTATCTGATCATCGAACATACGGAGGCCATGCACGTTGTCGATGTGAACAGTGGCGGAAGAATCAAGCTCGTTGAAGGCGAAGGTGGACAGGACAACAGTGCGCTTCAGGTGAACATGGATGCAGCGAGCGAAATCGCCCGTCAGTTACGCCTGAGGGATATGGGTGGCATCATTGTGGTCGATTTCATCGATATGCACAACCCTAACAACCGCAAGACACTGTTCGATCACCTGAAAACCCAGATGAAGAAGGATCGTGCCAAGCACACTATCCTGCCACCAAGCAAATTCGGACTGGTTCAAATCACGCGTCAACGTGTCCGTCCTGAAACCAATATTACTACCGTTGAGAAATGTCCTGCCTGTGAAGGCACAGGTGAAGTGAAAGCCAGTATTCTGCTTGTGGACGAAATTGAAAACCGTTTGCGTTATTTTGTCCAAGAGCAGAATGAAAAAGAACTTACCCTCCAAGTACACCCTTACCTCGAGGCGTATTTGAACAAAGGGCTTCTCTGGCAGTCGTTATCCAGCAAGTGGAAAAAGAAATTCAAGGTGAAATTGAAGGTATTCGCAAACACTTCTTATCACCTTATGGAATATCATTTCTTCAACGCTACCGAAGAGGAAATCAAGATCTGACCATATCATAAGTACTGAAACAACCAGAATAAAATGAAGATAGTAAGACGGGTACTCATGGCTTTGGCTGTGCTTTTGGTGCTCATTTCTGCAGTAGGACTCATATTCTTCCCATCAAAAATCGAGGTCTCCCGCTCAATAATCATTTTGCGTCAGGTGAATGATGTGTTCGATTATGTTGATGATATTTCCAAATTCAACACCTGGTCACCCTGGTTTGAGAAGGATACCTCCGCGGTTTATGTGATGGAAGGTCCTTCGACTGGAAAGGGCGCAACACTGAAATGGCAAAGCAAAAATGAGGAAGTGGGGATAGGGTCATTCACCACAGTCGATATGAAAAAGCCTGGGCTGATAAGTAGGGAAATGCGTTTCATGGAAAGCGGTGTTGCTATGGTGGAATACAGATTCAAAGCCGTTGAAGAGGGAACTGAACTCACATGGTATATGAGTGTGGATGTGGAGCCAATCCTCTGCTCAGGATTTTAGGGGTGCTTATGTACGATCGCGCCAGTGCTGATTTCGATCAGGGTCTCAATAAATTGAAAGACATTTTGGAAGTGACTGTTGCTAAAGAATCAAAGATAGAAGTCGAACGTGCCCAAGTGGATGTAGTGTATTATATGTCTGTGCAGGCAAAAGCAACCGCGGAGAAAATGGATTCAGTTCTCCAAGCTGGTTATTCAAAAATCATGAGTGAGATTTCAAAGCAGGGACTGAAAGTAGCTGGACCGCGATTTGCCGTTTATAATACACCACCTCCCGACTTTGATTTGGAGATTGCAATACCTGTCGGTATGCACGGAACATCCAAGGGCAGTGTCATGGCTCGTGAAAGGAAGGCCGGAAAAGTCCTGCTGGTGCGTCATTTCGGACCTTATGAAAAAACCGTGTTTGCCCATGAGGCAATCAATCGCTTTGTAAAAGAGAACGGCGTGGAAGTTACCGGATCGCCTTGGGAAAGTTACGTGACTGGACCTGATGTGGAAAAGGATACCGCTCTTTGGGAGACGGATATCTATTATCCGATCCGTTGATTTACTTTTGGATTTGATGGCTCCTACGACCAAACCACCATTGACGCTGGAACAAGCAGGGCCACGTATACGTCGTTATTGTGCTTTCCAAGAGAGAAGTCAGCAAGAGGTGCGGGACAGGTTGTATTCGTGGGGACTGCATAGTCGTGAAACAGAATCTCTGATTGCCGACTTGGTGGCGGAGGGTTACCTGAAAGAAGAGCGCTTCGCTTCAGCTTTCGTCGGAGGTAAATTCAGGATAAAAAAATGGGGTAAGAACAAGATACGCCATGCACTGAAAGTCAAACAGGTGTCAGAGCCACTGATTAGTCAGGCACTTCGTTCCATTGATGATCATGAATACCGTAAAACTCTTTTGAAAGTCATGAATGAACGTGATGCTAAATTGAAGGAGGCGCATCCGTTCAAAAGAAAACAGCTATTGGCCCGGTATGCCATCCAGCGTGGTTACGAGCCCGAACTTGTCTGGCAGCTGTTAGGGGAAGAAGACTGAACTTTTCCAGAGTCGGGTCGGAAGCGACGACGGACCCTTGATTTTCCTTATCTTAGCCGTCACTATGACAGCAGAACAACTCAAAGAACTTAAGGGGCGCTCGGAAGTGCTAAGGGGGCATCTTTGACATCGATGGCAAACTGAATACCATCGCTGAAGAAGAAAAGCAATCACATGAGCCTGGTTTCTGGGATGATCCCAAGGCGGCTGAGAAGCTCATGAAAAGCATTCGTAAGAAAAAGAATTGGACAGAAGCATTCGATAAGGTGGATTCATCCATTGAAGACCTCGCAGTGTTGTACGAATTTTTCAAGGCGGGTGAGATTACGGAAGAGGAAGTCGATGTCAATTACCTTCAGTCGTTAGCTCTTTTGGAAGATCTCGAATTCAAGAACATGTTGAGTTCGGAGGAAGATCATCTGTGCGCAATTATCAATATCAATTCCGGTGCAGGTGGAACCGAAAGTCAGGATTGGGCATCCATGCTCATGCGCATGTATATCATGTGGGCTGAAAAGCATGGTTATAAAGTCACGGAGCTCGATCTTTCGGAGGGTGAAGCCGCAGGTATCAAATCCTGTTCACTTCAGATTGATGGGGATTATGCTTACGGATATCTGAAAGGAGAGAGTGGCGTGCATCGTTTGGTGCGTATATCTCCTTACGATTCGAACGCACGCAGACATACTTCATTCGCTTCCGTTTTCGCTTATCCGGTGGTCGATGAAAGCATCAACATCGAAATCAAGGATGCTGATATCGAAATCCAGACATCCCGTTCAGGTGGTGCCGGTGGTCAGAACGTCAATAAGGTTGAAACCAAGGTTCAGATAACCCACAAGCCTTCCGGAATAGTAGTCGTTTGTCAGGTTGAGCGTTCACAAGGCGCCAATCGCGAACGGGCCATGATGATGCTGAAATCTCAGCTATATGAATTGGAGATGCGTAAAAAGAACGAGGCGAAAGCGGCTGCAGAAGCCACTAAGAAAAAAATCGAGTGGGGATCGCAAATCAGGAATTATGTGCTTCATCCGTATAAGCTGGTGAAAG
>JBJSZR010000637.1:0-2433 GCA_046090385.1 Bacteroidota bacterium | reverse complement strand
TTTTTTGTCAATCACTGGCCCTCCCGCCGCGGTGGTGAAGAGGCCAGTGCTCCCGGTCGAGCATTGGCAGCCAGCATCTGCCGGAAAAAAATAGATTCACTCACCGCATTGGATCCTGATGCCAAGATCATTCTCATGGGTGACTTGAATGATGACCCGGTAAATACTTCTGTAGCAAAAGTCATCGGAGCAAAGGGCGATACTGCACGCGTCGGACGAAGTGGCATGTTTAATCCGTGGATGGCGATGTACAAGGAAGGAATTGGAACACTGGCTTATAATGACAGCTGGAATCTTTTCGATCAGATACTCGTATCCGGAGCATTTTTACCCAAGGACCAGGAAGGGTTCTTTTTTTACCAGGCGCATATTTTTCAAAAACCCTGGATGATTCAGACGACCGGCAGATACAAGGGTTATCCGAAGCGCACATTCGATTTTGACAATTATATGAGCGGTTACAGTGATCACTTTCCGACCTATATAGAATTCCTGGAGAAGGTCAGCGACTGACCTCGGCTTCCTTTTTACTACTTTCGTATTTCAAAAAACAATACCAACTTATCATGAAACGAGGTCCTATTTCCCAGTTCATGGAGAGAAATTATCTCCACTTCAATGCTGCAGCCATGATGGATGCCTCCAAGGGTTATGAACAGCATCTTGCCGAAGGCGGTAAGATGATGATCACGCTTGCCGGTGCCATGAGCACGGCCGAGTTGGGGATCTCGTTGGCTGAAATGATACGACAAGACAAAGTCGCCATCATTTCCTGCACCGGAGCGAATCTGGAAGAGGATATCATGAACCTCGTCGCACACGATTCATACAAGCGGGTTCCTAATTACCGTGACCTTACTCCTCAGGATGAGTGGGATCTTCTTGAGAATCATTTCAACCGGGTCACAGATACTTGTATTCCCGAAGAGGAAGCGTTCCGTCGCCTTCAGAAACATATCCATGGTGTATGGAAAAACGCAGAGGACAAGGGTGAGCGTTATTTTCCTCATGAGTACATGTATAAGATCCTTCTTAGTGGAGAGTTGGAGCAATACTATGAAATCGACCCTAAGAATTCGTGGATGCTTGCTGCTGCCCAGAAGAACCTGCCAATCGTGGTTCCAGGCTGGGAAGACTCCACGATGGGAAATATTTTCGCTTCCTATGTCATTAAAAATCAGTTGAAGGCCACTACCATGAAGAGCGGTATTGAATACATGGTATGGCTTTCTGATTGGTATCGAAAGAACTCCGAGGGAAAAGGAGTCGGCTTCTTCCAGATCGGTGGTGGTATAGCGGGGGATTTTCCGATTTGTGTTGTTCCGATGATGTATCAAGACCTGGAGTGGCACGATGTTCCATTCTGGTCGTATTTCTGTCAGATCAGTGATTCCACCACCAGCTTCGGCTCATATTCCGGTGCTGTTCCCAACGAAAAAATCACTTGGGGTAAACTTGGAATAGAAACACCTAAGTTCATCGTTGAAAGCGACGCTTCCATCGTCGCTCCATTGATGTTCGCCTGGATCCTGGGTCAATGACCTTTAAATCATGCGCTACCTATTAGGGCTTTTTATCTTTCTCTTCGGTCCTTGTATACAAGTACGTGCTCAATACGGGTGCACTGACCTGCAAGCGACCAATTATGATCCTTCCGCTGTATTCAATGACGGATCCTGCAGTTATCCTTCCACCACGCTTACCACTTCGCAAGTCACTTTATTACAGACCCCTGCTCTGGATGAAAACTCCGGATTATGTCATTCACTTGGCAACTTATGGACTCATGTGGATGATACGGATGAAGACCTTTATCTTATCGATACCGTTACCGGAAACATCCGTCGCGCACTCAGTATACCTTTTTGTAATAATAGTGATTGGGAAGATGTGGCTCTCGATTCGTTTTTTGTATATGTGGGCGATATCGGAAACAACAGCGGAAACCGAACTGATTTAAGGTTCTTCAGATTCTCACGTGCGGCAATCGACAGTGCGTCAGGAGTGGTGACCTCAGTAGATACGATTCGCTTCAGTTATCCTGACCAGACCGATTTCACTGCGGCTTACAACAATACCCGTTTCGACGCGGAGGCATTCATTGTGAAAGATGATTCCATTCATATTTTCTCCAAAGACTGGGTATTTTCCCGAGCGCGACATTATGTCTTGCCAGCTACTCCCGGCACCCATGTAGCGCAACTGCGCGACTCCATAAATGCAAACGGGTTGATTACCGGTGCTTCGTTATCAAGTGACGGCGTAATCGCACTCATCGGTTACGACAAGGTCTTTCCGGCGCCTTGCTTCATATGGATGCTCAATGACTACCAAGGCAATGAATTCTTTTCAGGTAATAAGCGGTATTTCTCATTGGGATCTGCCATTACCTATGGACAGACCGAAGCAATCACTTTCAGTACAGGTTACAAG
>JBJSZR010000636.1:0-2199 GCA_046090385.1 Bacteroidota bacterium | reverse complement strand
TGGATGCCGTGTATGCTGTACTGAATCTGCTTTGCATGTTCGGTCCCTGCATGAAAATGGAACACGAATCGGTGTATGAGATACTCGACAAAAGAAAAAACGATCATTCCTAGCGGGAACATCCAGAAGAAATGAGACAATGAAATGAGGGGTGACCAGACTGCGTAAGAAATTGTTGCAATTCCGACCAGATAATAAAGCACCACGGGAATGGTGAAATGCGTACGGGTCAGTCGTTCCAACAGCCTGTTGGAAAAGATCCGACCACTTCCTTTGTTGTCGATTCTGAAGTCCTTCATGACAAGCACAAAGGTAAATCAGTAAAAGATCATTTAGAATAGGTCTCGTTGTAGCCGATCAGGCGGTAGGCAAGTTTTGCAAGTGTGAACTCCGAAAGAATGCTGCCCTCCATCGGTGCACATTCTACGATATCGAACCCAACGACTTTCTTTTTTGTAAAAACCATTTTCAAAAAATCGAGCGTTTCAGACCAAAAAAGGCCATTTGGTTCAGCGGTGCCAACTGCTGGCATGATACTCGGATCGAAACCGTCAGCATCGATGGTGAGATAAACGTGTTCAGAAAGGTTGTTGACAGCACGCTCCATCCAGTCAGCGGAATGACGAATGTCATGCGCATAATAGGTATGAATCAGGTCGCTGGAGCGGATCAAATCGGCCTCTTCCTTGCATTGAGCACGGATTCCGATTTGAACCAACGGGACTCCCTGCTCATGAATACGTGCCATTACGGAAGCATGAGAATAAGGATTTCCATGATACTCCATTCGCAGATCGGAATGAGCATCGATCTGAAGTACACAAAGATCGTCGTACTTTTTCTTGAATGCTTTGACAAAACCGTTCGTAACGGTATGCTCTGCACCGAATGAGACGACATACTTCCCGTCGTTCAACAAGCGGGTCGTTTCATTTTCAATGTGAGCCACGGCATCAGCATCCACTTTACCTGCGAAATCCATTTCCGGCAGGGTGGCGATACCACAGAGCTTGTAGGTTTCTTTATCCAACTCCTCATCGTAAAACTCTACGAAATGGGAAGCACTGACAATGGCCGCAGGGCCTTTTGCTGAACCTACGAGGTAAGAAGAAGTATGCTCGTACGGAACCTGCTGGATCACGTATCTGGCATTCTCGTAACTGGAAAGGGCCGCTTCGGGCAGCGCCAAAAAACCTTCTTCGTTGGGTAAAGCTTTCATAAGTATCAATCGCCTTTGATGACCTGGTTGACGAGGTCAGCTGCTTCCTTCAATTCGATGGCCGAAAACACCTTGAGTCCGGAATCGTCGATGATCTTCTTGGCTTCTCCGGCATTGGTGCCCTGTAAACGGACTATGATCGGAACAGGAATCGAACCGATATTTTTATAAGCATCCACAATCCCTTGCGCTACACGGTCGCAACGCACGATACCGCCGAAGATGTTCACCAATATCGCCTTCACATTCGGATCTTTCAGGATGATACGGAATGCCTGCTCTACACGGGCAGCGTTAGCAGTGCCTCCTACATCGAGAAAGTTGGCAGGTTCTCCTCCGGAAAGCTTGATCATGTCCATAGTAGCCATGGCCAGACCTGCTCCATTCACCATACATCCGACATTTCCGTCGAGTTTCACGTAATTAAGATTGAATTCACCTGCTTCTACTTCGGTAGCATCCTCTTCCGTTACATCCCGGAGTGCGGCAAAATCAGAATGTCGGATCAGTCCGTTATCGTCGAAATTGACTTTCGCGTCCACGGCGATGATCTTGTCGTCTGAGGTTTTCAAAACGGGATTGATCTCGAAAAGAGAAGCGTCTATGGAATCATATGCATTGTAAAGGGAGGCGACGAAGCGGGTCATTTGCTTGAATGCCTCACCACTAAGACCCAAGTTGAAGGCGATTTTACGAGCCTGAAAAGCTTGAAGTCCTGAGCCAGGATGTACTTCTTCTTTGAAAATGAGGTGTGGTGTCTTTGCTGCAACTTCCTCGATATCCATTCCACCCTCCGTGGAATACATGATGATGTTTCTACCGGTCTGGCGGTTCAGCAATACGCTCATATAGAATTCCTTTGTTGGAGATGCTCCGGGATAATACACGTCCTGAGCGATGAGCACCTTGTTAACTTTCTTTCCCTGAGGACCGGTTTGCGGTGTCACCAGTTGGCCCCACCCCGGCATCCTCCGCAGCCT
>JBJSZR010000635.1:0-1689 GCA_046090385.1 Bacteroidota bacterium | reverse complement strand
CTCACGGCCATGGCACTGTTGTTCGGTATTTACCTGATCAAGCCGGCGCCGTTCTGCATCTTTGATGAGGTGGACGCTCCGCTTGATGATGCCAACATCGACAAGTTCAACAACATCATCAAGAAGTTCTCCAAGGACTCGCAGTTCATCATCATCACGCACAACAAGCGCACTATGGCCGCTACCGATATCATTTACGGTATCACCATGGTAGAGACTGGTGTGACGCAAGTCGTTCCCGTAGATCTTACAGAAGTAGCAGAGGCCTGATCCTTCTGTTTCCCGTCTCAATCAAAAAGGCTGTCTCGATTGTGAGACAGCCTTTTTCGTGTGTTTCAATGTCAAGTAATAAATCAGGGAGTCATCAACATGATGAAACTCAAGTTGTTCTTTTCGAATACAGGGGAGTCGAACGTGTCAACGAAACCATCGCCGTTCAAATCGGCGGCGAGATAACCCGTGGCGAATGAAAGGACTGATAGCTCATAGGGAGGACTGTCAAAACTGTCTACAAATCCGTCTGAATTGAAGTCGCCGGAATACATTGCATATACACCAGCTTCAACCATTGCCATGTTTCCACCATAGGCATTCGAAGCGAGGTTTGAGAAGTTATAGTTGCCTCCCGCTGAGATGACGACCGGATTGGCGCTCCAAGTTTCAATGGAGTTGCGATGCCTTACAACCAACCAATATGAGTTACCTGAGGTGCCGGATGGAAAGGTGATAGAGGTATTTCCGGTGATGCTTATCACGCTTTTGACACTGGAAACGACAATGGACGGGTCTGCTACCGTACGCAATTCGATTGTAACAGTGTCCGTTTGAGTGGCTGTAGCACCGTTGACGCCTTGATTCAACATGACAGGCTGCATCTCCCCTGCTCCAAGATAATAGCCCTCGATAAGGACTGTCAAGCTGTAAGGCACCGTGCATGGAAGATTATTAGCAATGGTGCTGGAGGGAGAGCGGCCATCAACATCGGCTGTAGAATACAATTCACCGTTGAAATAGGCGCTTCCGGAGAAAGGCCTGTTCGGGTAAAACATATCAAAATTAGAGGTGCAACCTGTAGCCCTCCATGATACACTTGTTCGAAGCCTCAACGGGGAAGCGTTCTGAACGTAATTGAATTTCAGATTCGGAGGAATACATGTAAAACCGGAAGGATTTGTGAGTCTGACCCTGGCGATTTTAAGTGGAGCTGTACCGATTGATGTAGAAACGCAGGAAGCACTGACTGTGCGTACACCTGTGTTCACAGAGCAATTGATGAGTTTATCGGACGCGTTCCAACTGAATGATCCGTTGTAAGCAGGACTGGTGAGTTGGGAAGAGCCTGCCACGGCAGATACAGCGATTGCGCTGGATCCAACCCACGCAGAATCAACATAGATCCCCGCCTGGAAGGTGCGCAACTGGAAAGTTGTTGTAGCACCCATTGCTTTTACCATGATATCGAACTCATAGACATTCGAAGAAACATAATTAGGGTTATCGATATAAACCGAGAACGAAGGATCCTGGGCAAATGCACGCTCGACAAAAGCCGAGTTCAGTACTAGAAGGATTAGGCAGATACGTTTCAACATATTTACGACTGTGCGATAATCAGGTAAGCAACATCCTTGAAAATGGATTTTCAAGTACTTAAATATAGTCATGAACGGACGCCAAAGCAAGAATGTT
>JBJSZR010000634.1:0-21350 GCA_046090385.1 Bacteroidota bacterium | reverse complement strand
GTCATCAACTTCAGTAAGCTATACGCCATGAAGACGAGCTCCGGAAAATCTCCAGCTATGGGAAGGTTTCTTTTTAGCAGTAGATAAATCGGTATGCCGATGCAGACTATGGCTAGACCGTAGATGCAGTTGTCGGATTTGTGAATGAACATCACCGATGAAACCCAAATGGCAAGTATGATATAGATCGCAGGTAGAACAGGATAACCGAATGCCTTATAGGGTCGCTCCATATCCGGTTTTGTGATGCGTAATTTGAAAAGTCCGATGATGGTCAATGCGTAGAAGATCATCACGACAAACATGATATAGTCCAATAATTTACCGTAGGTTCCCGAAAAACAAAGCAGACTTGCCCAGATTCCCTGCATAACCAGTGCGTTTGCTGGAACTCCATTCTTATTCAGAACTGCGGCTTTTTTGAAGAAATATCCGTCCCTGGCCATCGTATGGTAAACTCTGCCTGCGGTGAAGATGATGCCGTTAAGGCATCCGAATGTTGAAACCATGATCATGGCAGCCATGAAGTACTTGCCGTTTTCACCGAGTATCGTCTGCATCATCAGTGTAGCGACTCTTCCGTTTTCAGCATGCTGGATCTGATCAACAGGAAGGATGAACACGTAGGCGATATTGGCAAGGATATATAGAAGCAGCACACTGCTGGTGCCAAGGAACAAAGACAAGGGCAGGTTTCGCTGAGGACGATCCACTTCACCGGCTGTGTACGTGATGTTATTCCAAGCATCTGCTGAGAATAGAGCTCCTGTCATGGCGGCACCGAAAATCCCGATCGTTGCCCAGTTGATACTTTCAGGAAAGGCAGGCTTGAAATGGCTCCAATCGCCCATGCCATTGAATCCGAACCATAGTCCGAGGATAATCAACAGTAACAAGGCCAGGATCTTCGATATGGTGAAAATATTCTGCAACATGGCGCTGGACCTCAGTTCGCCGAAATTGTAAACTGTTAGACCGATCACCACTGCCACTGCCAGCAATTGCTGAGTGTTTATTTCCAGGCCCATCAGGTTGATCACTATGTTCTGGGGAGAAATGGAAGGCAAAAACACCCCGGTGAACTTAGCAAAGGCGACCGCAACTGCAGCAATGGTGCCCGTCTGTATTACGGCAAAAAGTGCCCAGCCATATAGAAATCCCCATAGTGGACCGAATGCTTCTTTAAGATAAATGTATTGTCCTCCGGCTTTGGGCATCATCGCCGATAATTCACCATAACTGAGTGCGCCGAGGACCGTGATCACCGCTGTCATGATCCATGCCATGAGCAGGAGCCCCGGCGAATTATTCACATCGCGTGCAATATCAGCTGAAACTAAAAAGATTCCGGATCCGATCATTGATCCTGCAATGATGGTGGTGGAGTCGAGTAGACCTAGTTTTTTTGTCATGTGGCGGTGGTTTGGACAAATAAACAGAAAAACGTCGGAGTAATGCTAACTTAGCGACCATGACCCGCAAGGAACTTATAAACCATATCCATACACGTAAATCTTTTTTGTGCATAGGTTTGGATCCTGAACTTGGTAAGATTCCGGAATGCTTGAGAAAGGACCCTGATGCGCTTTTTGTCTTCTGCAGAGAAATCGTTGATGCAACCCGTGATCTTTGTGTCGCCTATAAGCCGAATACGGCCTTTTTCGAACAGTATGGTTCCAAAGGATGGGATTCGCTCGAACGTCTTGTGGGTCATATCGGAAACAACCACTTCATTATCGCCGATGCGAAGCGAGGGGATATCGGGAACACGTCCACCATGTATGCGAAGGCATTCTTTGAATCGCTGGGCGCTGATGCCGTCACACTATCACCTTACATGGGTTATGATTCTTTGCACCCCTTCATGGTGTTTAACGGCAAATGGGCAGTGGTGCTTGCCCTTACCAGTAATGCAGGCAGTAGCGATTTTCAGCTTCGTAAATTGGAACAGGAAGAAATTCCTGTTCAGCTTTTCGAACATGTGCTGACAACCGTTTCCGGCTGGGGGACTCCTGAAAATACAATGTTCGTTGTCGGCGCTACTCATCCCGAGCAATTCTCGCAGATCAGGAAATTAGTCCCTGAGCATTTCTTGTTGGTTCCGGGGGTAGGCGCTCAGGGTGGCTCTCTTCAACAGGTGGCCCGTTGCGGTATGAATGCTGATATTGGACTGTTGGTGAACTCTTCCAGACAGATCATTTATGCAGGTTCGAATGATGACTTCTCGATGGCTTCACGCAAAGAAGCGGAAAAGTTGCAGCTCGAAATGGCAGAACTGTTGATTTCCCGCATTTCTTAAACCGGATTTTTTTGACTTGAAACGAAATTCGCATCGGTGATTCCGATGGACGAATTATTATTGCATTACATCTGGCAACACAGACGTTATGATGGTGAGAGACTTTTCACGGAAGACGGACACCGCTTGGAAATTCTTCACAGCGGCACATACAACCGTGATGCAGGACCTGACTTTTTGAATGCCCGCATCAGGTTACATGGAATGCAATGGGTCGGAAATGTGGAAATCCACATCAATTCATCAGACTGGAACAGGCATAGACATACGGATGATCCAGCATATATCAATTGTATTCTTCACGTGGTTTGGCACCACGATGCGGAAGTCAGCGGTTCAGATGGACGATTGATTCCTACGCTGGAATTGAAACATCTGATCCCTGATCTTTTGGTTGAGCGATACAGGCACATGATGCAACGCTCTGCTACAATCGCCTGTCGAGATTCTTTTCATGAGGTTCCTAAAAAAGTTTTGTATGCTTGGGCTGAACGGATGATGGTGGGTTGGTTGGAATCTCGTACTTCCATGATGCGTAGCTTTCTTGAATATTCCAGAGGTCATTGGGAAGAAGCGTTCTACCATGCTTTGGCCAGAGCCTTTGGATTTCATGTGAATGGTGACCCTTTTGAACGGCTTTCTCGAGCTGTACCAATAGGAATACTGCTACGTAACAGGGATAAGCCATTCACCATCTCATCACTTTATTTTGGAATGGCTGGATTCCTTGATGGACGATTTTATGCTGAAGAGGATAACTCCTTCCGTAGTGAGTTTCTTTATCTTTCAAAAAAGTGGCATTTAAAAAGGCCGGATTTTCCAGGATGGAAGTTCATGCGGATGCGTCCTTCCAATTTTCCGACAAAGAGATTGAGTCAATTCCTGGATCTTAATCACAGATACGCACCCCTTTTATCATCTTGCCTTGCAGCGGATGATTTGACCGGATTGTTGGGTATTTTTCAAACGAAATCACTATCAGTGCCAGCACCGTTTGGAGCCAAGGTCGCAGTTTCAGATGTCATGGGCGTGGTTAGCATCAGAGTGATCATTGTCAATACCGTAATACCTTTTCTGTTTCTGAAAGGCGCTGTCGAGGGTGATCAGGTTCTTTGTGAAAAAGTGCTTGAATGGATGCAGGAATTATCGCCGGAAGATAATGTTATCATTCGCGCATGGAAAGACCTTGGATGGACTCCTTCAAACGCTGCCGAATCTCAAGGCATGCTTCATTTGTTCAACTCTTATTGCACATTTAAAAAGTGTTTAAATTGTGAGATTGGTAACAGGGTGTTATGTCAAGATCCAAAACATTTTACGCAAGGCGATTCGCTTATGCATTCCGCTCGGCATTGACGGTATCTCTTTTCTTGGTTTCCTCTGGATTCGTTTACGCTCAGCAATGGCATGCCCTTGGTCCTTTTACCAGACCATCCCTTGCCGTAGAGTCCGATTTCTCTTCCAAATCAGCCAATGGAGTAGGCAGAGTGGGCGTAATCCGGTTCGTTGGTAAAGGTGTCGACCGTAAGATCTTCGTCTGTACTCCTTACGATGGTTTACGGATATCGAAGGTTGATACCATTGATTGGAAACGACCTTCCATGTTTGGAATGCCGGCAACAGGTATAGCTGATGTTGTGGCTCTTGATAAGTTCGGACGTGAACTTTTAGCCAGTACCGGAGATGCGGATTGCGGACTCGATCCTGATTACCCGGCAATGAATAGCGAGTCTTGTCAATGCCGCGGATTGTTCACGAGTGTTGACGGCGGTGAAAACTGGACTGGTCCCATCGGTAAATGGCATGATAAAGACGGAAAAGAGATACAGGATTTTTGGAAGTATCCAACGCTGAAGATTGCGAGAAGGATTCTGATTCCTCGTGGACCTCGCGGACCGTGGTTCGTAGTTATTCACACTCGTAGTGTAAAAGACCGCTCATACAAAAGCTGGGTTTTCCGTTCTAAGGACCAGGGTGGAAAATGGTATCCTGTGCTTGAATCGGACGATGGATGGTTTAAGGGCATTTCAAATCATCCTGAGAGAAAGAACGAATTGTATGTAACCGGTCGGTCTGTTTTCATGTCATGTGATGCAGGAGAAAGTTGGATCGACATAGGCAAAAAGGGATTGCCTCCTGATTCTTTAGTGGACCGTTGTGAAATCGCATTCGGACCCTCGCCGGAAAGATGTCTTTTCGTTATGGTGAATAACAGGGCTTCAAAGATGAATGAACTATTTTCAATCGGTCGTAATCATGGTTCATTCCAACAGCTGGCAGCAGGTGCCGTAAGCCCTCCGTGGCGTACTGCTTTTTCTCCAGAACCTTCATCGGCGAATAGTTTTCTGTTTTCGGCAGGGAATAAGGTGAACAGATTCGAGTCTGTGAACGGCGCTTGGAGAGCGGTTGCCGTCGCTTCAGGTCCTCATGATGATATTCATGAAATAATTCTTGATGAGGAAACAGGTTATTCCTATGTCGCACACGATGGTGGTCTTCATGTGACTGCCGATGGAGGAAGTTCATGGTCGGATCTTACAGCAGGAATTGATGTGTCGGAACCTTGGGGTGCAAGCATGTCTGTAGTACTTGATCGTATCCGTATTCTTTGTGGAACGCAGGATTGTGGTACCGTGCTATATGACGCTGACCAGGATGTCCTCAAGGGTGAATGGCTGATTGTTCGGGGCGGAGATGGAATGAAACCATTCGTTTCGCGTACGAATCCGGATTCCATGATCGCTGTCGACGGCAATAACAATCTGAATCACTATTCATCAGACGGAGGTAGAAAGTGGATAACCAGTCGTCCAGTTACAGGGAGTCGTGCGGAATATCTCCGACCCTTTGTTCCTGATCCGTGGAAACCTGAAACACTTTACACCGGATATCAGGATCTTTACAGATCCGCGAACGGTGGGAAAGACTGGTTGCCATTAAAGGTTCCCGGCACCGGTACCGTAGCGGCAATAGCAGTCGCCGCCTCAGATTCAAAGGTCATTTATGTAGCTTACTCCGGGCCAGCATGGTCGGAAAAGATTTCAGGAAAATTATTCCGCTCACAGGATGGTGGGACTACCTGGATGGATATCTCAGGCGGACTTCGAGGAGCCGCTTGGACATCCATTTCCTCCATAGCTGTAAATCCGAGAAACCCACGCGATGTCGTAGTCGGTTTCCGAGGTGCATGGTCTGTAAAGGCGATGCGAATCCAGGCGGGCATTACGGATACATGGACCGATATCAGTCATGGACTTCCTGTAGATGCTGATGTCAATGCCCTGATCTTCGATCCGCTGGATTTCAGGAATTGCATTTATGCCGCCACCCATCAAGGTGTTTTCAGATTCAAAACGGATGAAGGGGGTTGGTCCGATTTCAACGGAACCATGCGCCCCGTTCTATCAGTCGATTTGGATATCGATCCATCGGGACATTGGATGTGTTTAGCAACACATGGTCGGGGAGTATGGATCACGCGACTCGACTGAGCATATTCATAAAAAGTCTTGTCTGATTATTTTACATCACCTTTCACTTAGTATTTTGAGCTCATGAAAGTGCGTCGAATCAAGACTTTCAGATCGAATCTGCAGTATTTCAGTAAGCTTTATTGGGCTATCGGACTTATCCTGTTCGTGCTGGTTTTCGGTGTTTTCGGCTACTGGTGGATGGAAAATTATCCGTTATTGGACGCAGTTTATATGACCGTACTCACGGTCGGTACGGTCGGCTACCGCGAGGTTTATGATTTGGATGTTTCAGGAAAAATCTTCACATCCTTTCTCATACTTTTCAGTCTTGGCAGCTTTGCTTATGCTTTGTCGGTCATCACTCGGTATATCATTGAAGGTGAATTCCAACTTTATTTTAAAAATTACAAGGTGAACAAAGAGATCAATAAACTGGATGGCCATGTAATCGTATGTGGCTACGGACGAAACGGTAAGCAAGCCTGCGAACAATTACGCTCAGGCAATCTGCCTTTCCTTACGATAGAATCGGATCCTGCAGTCATTGAACTTTTGCGGCAGGAAGGCAATACCTTGTTCATCGAGGGTGATGCTACCAGCGATGAAGTGCTTGCAGAAGCGGGGATCGATCGTGCCAAAGCCATCATCACAGCATTGCCCAGCGATGCAGCGAATGTATTCGTAGTGCTCACGGCCCGCGACCGTAATCCGAAATTGAAGATAGTGAGTCGTGCCAGTGATGATGCATCAGAGCATAAGCTTAAGAGGGCCGGAGCCGATAATGTCATTCTTCCTGATAAGATAGGTGGCACGCATATGGCTGCTCTTATCACCAAGCCTGATGTTCTGGAATTCATTGACCATATCACCGGCGATCTCAATATCAGACTCGAGGAAATCTATTGTAATACCTTGCCCGTGCAAATGCACAACCGTTCAATCAAAGAATTGGAGATCCGTAACAAGACAGGTGCTAATATCATCGGTATGAAACGGGCAGATGGTGAGTATATCATCAATCCTGATCCTGATACGATCATGTACACGGATTCCAAGATATTCGTTCTTGGAACACACGATCAAGTGAAAAAATTCAAAGCCAGCATCCATTGATGAGAACGATTTTGGTCACAGGTTCCAACGGTCTGCTTGGGCAGAAATTAATCTATGCCCTGTCTGCGAACCCCGATCTCAACTGCATAGCCACGGGGTTAGGTCCCAACAGAATGGCAATGAAAGAAGGATACACGTATCGTTCATTGGATGTCAGGGAAAGTGACCAGTTGGTAGCACTCATTGATGAATTCGCTCCGGAATCTATAATCAACACTGCCGCTTTGACCAATGTGGATGCATGCGAGAAGTTGCGCGATGAGGCGGTGGCGTTGAATGTCACTGCAGTGGCATCCTTGGCTGCGATCTGCAGAGCCAGGAACATACATCTTGTCCATTTATCAACGGACTTCGTATTCAATGGGAAAACGGGACCGTACGTCGAAACCGACCAACCGGACCCTATCAGCCATTATGCAGTAACAAAGTATCAGGGCGAGTTGGCTTTGATGGAATCCGGGTGCTCATGGACCATACTCAGGACAATCATCATTTACGGTGTTGTTGACGATAACAGTAGATCCAACGTGGTACTTTGGACTCTTAATAATCTTCGCGACGGTAAGAGCATCAGAGTGATCAGTGATCAATACCGATCGCCTACACTTGCCGAAGATCTTGCCGATGCTTGTATCCAAGCGGCTGTGAGGAAAGCTACAGGAATCTATCATGTATCAGGTCGGGAGACTATGTGCATCCTGGATATGGCCCGGATCATAGCTGATTTTTTCAAGTTGGATCAGAGTCTTATCAATCCTGTCAGCTCTGCAGAGCTTGCTCAGCCGGCGTCCCGTCCTCCTGTTACCGGATTCATCATCCGTAAAGCGGAACGGGATCTTGATTTCAGTCCTGTATCATTTCTGCAAGGCCTATCCACTATCAAGAACCAGCTTTTAAGGAACGGATTCCTGCAGAATTGAAGTGAAATTTGCCCGGATGGGCAAAAGGATTAATAAAGGTTTTTACAGGGCAAGTTGGAAGGATCATCTGACTTTCACAATCAGGGAGCGCCGTGCTTTTCTTGTTTTGTTCTTCTTGCTTTGTTGCGAGGCAGGGGTGTTGTATCATTTGAGGCATCGGCAAGTTCCGATGGATCAGGAACAATGGACAAGGATGATTCAAACTGCGGATTCCATTTTAGCCATAAGGACATTCACAGGATATTCGCGTGAAAGGCAGTCTGAAGAATTTAAAGCGGATTCACTTTTTTATTTTGATCCGAACAAATGTGATTTGAAACAGTGGATCATGCTGGGCCTGACAGAAAAACAGGCCGGCTCGGTTCTGAAATATGTGTCCAGAGGAGGCGTATTCCATGTGAAGTCTGATCTGAGAAAAATGAGAACTGTACCTGGTCCGATTTATGAGTCATGGAAGCCATACGTTCTATTGCCGGACACGCTGTTTAAAGCAGGTAAAAAGCAAAGCCGGGAATTTACAGATCCCGTTGATTTGAATACGGCCGACTCGACGGCTCTGGACAGATTGAGAGGCATAGGTCCTTTCATGGCTTCCAGGATCGTTCACTACCGTGATGCATTGGGTGGTTTTGTTCATTCAAATCAAATGAAAGAAGTGTACGGCATGACGGACTCGCTTTGCATTGCTTTACTTGATCAGTCTAATATCAAGTCGGAACTTCCTATTCGTACGTTGGGTCTCAATTCAACGCCTTGGGATTCATTGAAAAGACATCCGTATATAGGATTTAAGCTTGCAGGAATGATTGATCGTTATAGGAAGCAACATCCTTTCCAGGATATCAATGAGTTGATGAGTGTGCCCTTGGTCACCCCCGAAATCTTCCGTAAACTTGCACCTTATTTGACTGTCAGGTAACAGCTGTGCTTCCTGATTCAATCGACAAACAATGCTCGCATCCGGTTTGTTACTCCGGAAACAATGCTTTAACCGATCCTTTGATCATGGAATTTTCAACTACAGAAAACCAGCAACTCATAGCGGAAACTGTCCGCAAATTCGCTGAAACTCAAATACGCCCTCACTTGATGGACTGGGACGAATCCCAGCACTTTCCTGTGGAGCTTTTTCGAAGCATGGGAGAGTTGGGTCTGATGGGTGTTCTGGTTCCCGAGCAATATGGTGGTGCGGGGCTGGGTTACTATGAATACATGGCAGCCATTATCGAGCTTTCAAAAGTTTGTGGTTCAATCGGACTTTCAATGGCCGCACACAATTCACTTTGTACCGGACATATACTTCAGTTCGGGAATGAGGATCAGAAGCAAAAGTATCTTCCCAAACTTGCAAGCGGCCAATGGATCGGTGCTTGGGGATTGACGGAAGCCAATACCGGGAGTGATGCATTGCGTATGCGTTGTGTGGCCAAGAAGGATGGTGATCATTGGGTGTTGAATGGCACAAAGAATTGGATTACGCATGGCAAGTCAGGAGATGTCGCAGTCGTTCTGGCTCGTACCGGAGAGTTGCTTGATTCGCATGGCATCACGGCTTTCATAGTAGAGCGGGGAACTCCTGGCTTCAAGGCTGGAAAGAAAGAAAATAAGTTGGGCATGAGGGCTTCAGAGACTGCAGAGTTGGTTTTTGAAGATTGCCGTATCCCTGATTCCAATGTACTTGGTGAAGCAGGGGATGGCTTCGTTCAGGCGATGAAAGTGCTTGACGGAGGACGAATCTCCATCGCCTCGCTTTCGATTGGAATCGCAAAGGGTGCATTTGAAGCAGCCTTGAAATATTCACGGGAGAGGCAACAATTCGGCAAGCCGATTTCTGATTTCCAGGCAATAGGCTTCAAACTTGCCGACATGGCAACCAAGATCGAAGCCGCGGAATTGTTGACCCTTCAAGCGGCACATTTGAAGAATTCCGGCAAAAAATGCACAAAAGAGAGTGCAATCGCCAAGTATTATGCTTCCGAAATCAGTGTTCAAGTCGCTACTGATGCAGTTCAGATTTTCGGCGGATATGGATATACCAAGGACTTTCCAGTTGAGAAATTTTACCGCGATTCCAAGCTTTGCACCATTGGAGAAGGCACTTCTGAAATCCAAAAACTGGTTATTTCGAGGGAATTGCTTCGATAGTTTGGTAAAATGCGGAAAAAGTGTACTTTTGCCGTCCCAACTAAGGAATTGACATGATTATCGTACCAATCAAAGAAAACGAGTCGATTGACAAGGCGCTGAAGAAATTCAAAAAGAAATTCGAGCGTACCGGTGTAATTCGTGAACTTCGTCGCAGGCAAACCTTTGAGAAAAAGTCTGTTTCACGTCGTCAGGAGGTTTTAAGAGCCCGTTATCGCGATATGATGCAAAGGACAGAATCCGAGTGATTTTGTCTTGCTAAGGCGCCCCTTCGCACGTATATTTACCTTTATAATCTTCCTAAGGGATGATGGATAAGGTGAAAAAAATAGATTGAAGAGGAGCGGACCATTGGTCTGCTCCTCTTTTGTTTTTATATGACTTCTGTAGCCAGCTTCATACAATATATACGCTTCGAGAAGCGGTTTTCAGTGAATACCGTCACTGCTTACCAGAACGACCTCGACCAGTTCTTATCCTATGCAAAAGACGTGTATGGCATAGGCGACCCTGCTGAAATACAACATGGGGTCGTAAGGTCATGGATCGTACAACTGATGGAGCAGAAAATCTCCACGCGATCCATAAACAGAAAGATCACTTCCCTCAAGACCTTTTTCAAATTCTTGTTGCGTAAGAAAGAGATAAAAGGAAATCCTATGTTGAAGGTTCAGGCGCCCAAGACTTCCAAGCGACTACCTGTATTCGTAGATCAAAACAAGATGGATCTCCTTTTCCGTGATTCGGACTTTGGAGAAGGATGGATAGCGCTGAGAGACAAGCTGTTGATGGAATTGTTGTACGCCACCGGTATGCGCTTGTCAGAATTGATTGGAATAAAGGATGCCGATATCGATCCATTTCAAGCTCAATTGAAAGTTCTAGGTAAGCGCAATAAGGAACGTATTATTCCGTTCAGTGATAAGATGAAGCCAATGTTGTCGGAATATGTCGCAGCGCGAAATCGTGAAGTTTCCTCCCCGGAGGCTTTTTTCGTCACTGAAAAAGGGAAACCACTCTATCCGAAACTCGTATATAGGATAGTCACCCATCGTCTTGGTGAAGTAACCACACTGGAAAAAAGGAGTCCGCACATCCTGCGTCATACATTCGCAACGCATATGCTCAACAACGGAGCTGACATAAACAGTGTGAAAGAGATACTTGGTCACGCCAACCTAAGTGCCACCCAGGTATATACACACAACACGATAGAGAAACTCAAAGAAGTATATAAACTCGCCCATCCCCGGGCCTAAAAAAATCAGGAGGAAAAAACATGCAGATCAGAGTTCAATCCATTCATTTCGATGCCGACCGTAAATTGATCGATTTCATCCAGGAGAAAATCGATAAGTTGATCACGTTCTATGATAATATCATTGGCGGTGAAGTGTTCCTGAAGCTGGACAAGTCCAGCGATTCAAAAAATAAGATCGTACAGATAAAACTCCAGATCCCCGGCAATGATATCATCGTCAGTCAACAATGCCGCACCTTCGAAGAGGCGACCGACTTGTGCATGAACACCTTGTCACGGCAGGTGAAGCGTCATAAGGAACGTGAGCGTGGTATGTGAAAAAGAAATGACATCCATCAGACAATAAACCGCTATCAAAGGCGGTTTTTTTGTTATCTTTAATTGTATTCAATATGCGTGCAAATCCCGTCTGCTTGTTTTTGTTTTTGTGCCTCTTTGCACGGGTGGATGTATTTGCAGGCACATCCGTGATCATCAATAAGACCGTTATCTTATATGATGACACTGTCACAATGCGTTTCGTTCATGATGAATCTTTTTTCAATTCAGGTTGGGATACGGTTGCGCAGACCCGTTTTTGGAAACAAATCATAAATCTTCCGAGTGATACCTGTATAGTGAACATAGCGGAGTGCAGAAAGCCAGTCGGACAAATAGCTGCTAAGCATTGGTCGCGACAATCGGAACAGGAAAAATTGTGCTACAAGGATAGCGTATGCTCAGTCAATTCTCTTGCTCAGGGAACAAGTCTTTTCATCACAACCGGTAAAGAGGAGTTCTATCAGGTCAGAAAGACGCTGTCAATCATCGATCAGTCCATCGGCGTATTCGAGAGCAAAGGTTGTGACCCTTGGTTTGCACAGGCCTTTCTGCTCATAGAAAGCCCTGGAAAGCTCAAAGCCAAATCTGTTGCAGGTGCCGTTGGGCCTTTTCAATTGATGCCTTACGTGGCAAGGAAATACGGACTGATTGTCAACAAGCAGCTGGACGAGCGTACAGATGTCACAAGGTCTGCTCAAGCAGCGGCGTCATTATTGACCACATCGTGTATCCCCGCAATACACGGTTTTCTGCAGAGGAAAGGCATCAAGTACTCCACTGATGATATTTGGTTCAAATTATTGGTTTTGCATGTGTATCATGCTGGCGCAGGTAATGTGGCCTGCGTGATGGACTCTATAACCGAGTTTACGACCGGGATGGACCTGATGCGCAAAGTTTGGAAGACTTCATGTGCGGGATTCCAAAATGAGGCCCAGAATTATTCACAAGTCGCATTGGGTTCATTATTGAATTTCGAAGAATTGATCGCTGAGGATGGTGATACTGTTTACCTCATTACAGGGGATAAACTCATGCACGAATTCCGCACGTTTAGAAAAGACATGCAACCCGTAGAGGCGTATGAATACATGACGCAGACACTTGGTGCGTACGAGTACGATTTTTTGGATGAGGTCATGACCTTCGATCAATTCATTTCCAGGATTTCAGATGTCAGGTCGGCTTTCATTTCGATTGCAGAGGGTGTCGGCTTCAATGATGGAGATATCCGTTTTAAAAAATATCCGTCTGATGAAGAGCATTTGACGCGACTCGGTGAAGAGCTTGCAAAGCGCAGGCGATTTGATGACGCAATCCTCTTGCTGAAGTTGGACATGGAATTACACCCCGAATCAGCTATAGTTGCAGATTCCCTGTCGCGGGTTTACAGGCTGTCCGGTAATAAGGAAATGGCAGATCAATATTCCCGAAAATCAGCCGAGCTTTCCATGGGGCGATGATCGATGATTTCCGCCCCCACTCGATTAATTACTTTATTTTTGGTTAATGTTTCAGGCTGTGGTTCCGCCGATCATCCCCATGAGTTTGCTGTTTCTGTTTTTCAGTACAGTAAACAATGCAATCGCGGCATCGGATCCTGTTTCAGTACGTTATTTCAACGACTTCGAAACAGAATCGAATACTGGTCCATATTGGCTGAACACTGCTACGCGTGTTGCCGATGAGAGCGGGTATTTTTCAAGGACGGATGCCAATCATCCATTCGGTATCGGATGGCGCTCTCAATTACCCGGGGGCGATGGTAGCCATACCATGCAGGTCGATGTCAGTTTCAAGGCACGCAGCTCCTTAGCAGATGTATCTGCTCAATTGGTTTTTATACTTCAAAAAAACGGTGAGCAGGTTTATTGGAATGCTGTGACTTTAGGAGGAAAGCTGCATGGAGGTAATGATTGGAAGCTGTTCAAGGGAATCCGACAAGTGGTGCCCGCAGCTTATACAACCGGTGAATATGTTTTCACATGTTATGTATGGAACAATGATCCGCTTGCGGTAGTTGATATTGATGATTTCGGAGTTACTATCGAGGGAAAAAGTCCGCCTAGCTTCCTGCCTGAATATCCGCAGGATGTCAAATTTGACCAGGGTGAATATGTCACAGTCGCGTCAGCCGGTTTCTTGCAACTTGAATACGACAAGATCAATGGAGGCGTCAGGATCACTGACTCAAGGTCAGGTACCCTGATGAAGGATTTCTGGTTGTTTACGGAGGGTGTTTCTACCGGCGGGGAATGGCCGACCTGGGATCGATTCCTTCGTTATGAAGGAAACCAGAATGATGAGGATGAACGGTCATTTGTTTTTTCTTACCGAAAAGCGGTCAATACCAAACTCACATTCGTAATGCCCAATCATGGTCACCGACTCGATATCCGATTGAGCTCTGCCTTTTCTACCCATATGGATTTGAGAAGGCAGAGTGTATTCATCCGCTATGATCTGCCATTGGAGCAAATCGGCATCCCCGGACAAATCCCATCTAAATCAATCCTATTCGATGAGTATTGGTTGGGGAAATCAGGTTCATTTAGCTGGTCATCGGGAATCGATTCATGGGTTATTTGCAGACCTCTTGGTGTATCATCCGTTCAGTTGGATGTTCCCGGTAGAGCATGCTGGGTGAATGCTGATGCCACTTTCGATCATCCGTTATTGCATTGGCCATTGGGAAAGGAGAGCTTGAATAAGTTCGAGGACGCATCTTACACTCGCTGGAAGCCCGGTGATACATTGATAGCTGAGTTCTCCGTATATCATCAGCCGGCAAAATCGGTGATACCACGGATTTCCGTTCCCCCGAAGGGTAAGTTGGCGACATTCATTCTGACGGAGCATGCTGACTACACTTCCATGCGTTCACAAAGAGCCGTGGAGTTCGGAAGCGATACATCCACATCCGATTATGCAAGTAGCGGATTATTCGGTCGCAGGATACCTACTACCAAATCCGTTTTCTTTTTTAATCCAGAAAATGTGTCGAATGCTGACAGGTCAGGCTTCGAGAAGAGCCTGATCTGTTCCACCAGTGAGTCTCAGGAGTTTTGTGTTTTTCTGAACCAGTTACGAAACAGGGGGACAGAAATAGCCATACATACCCCAGAGCATCATACATCAGTTCGTTCCACAGTCAGAGCTGCTACACTTGACTTGAAAAATAAATTCGGCACCCGCGTTTGGATTGATCACGGCTATGACAATGGTAAAAAAAGCAATCGGGAGGATCTGGTCTGTGATGGATTCAAGGAGGGTACTTCCAATTATGTCGGTGATATCCTTGAGGCGAGTGGAATCGATTATCTGTGGAACGGTTTCTTCGAGGACAGTGCATTTTATGAAGCATGTCGGTTCAATTCCGAACTGACGGTGCCACATCCCGCATTTGAACCTGCTTATCCTCGTCCTGCTTATTGGTGCCATGCCGGGAGGACAGGCGGATTGGTTCATTTTCCAACAACAGCTACACTCGATCCGCCTGATGGTAGCATGTGGAATTATTACCTGGGCGACGCAAGGCTTGACTTTTTGTCCAAGAGTCGGGGTACATTCATAGGTCACTATTATCCTGCAAGGATAGATTCCTCCAACGGGTTTTTCAACTGGCAAGGTGCTGTGTGGACAATAAATCCGGAGTTTGACAAAGCTCTGGAAAGGATTTCGTCGCGAAGAGATTCAGGTGATTTCTGGGTCATGGATGTTTCTAATTATTTGGATCGGGCGATTAAGTTGGATTCTATCAGTTCATGGACCGATGAGTCAGGTGTCTTCCATGTCAGAAATGACAATCCTCTTACAGTAAATGGAGTAACTTTCGAAATCCCTCTTGAATATGAGCCGGTATCTGAAAAATTCATTCGGATGAAGAAGGCCGGTGATTCAAGATTTTTTTGGTTTGACATGATCCCAAAGGAAGAAGTTCGTGTCATTTTCATTGAAAAGAAAAAAGAGCAGGAGTAAATCATGAAGTGGTCGGTTTTTAAAAAAATCATTTTTCGATCCATCATCGGTTTTTTCGCTGTCAGTTTCTTCAGCGTTCTGCTTTTTAAGTTCATTCCTGTTCCTGTCACACCATTGATGCTGATCCGTTGTGCTGAACAGTCCGTTTCAGGAAAAGAAATCTGTTTGACGAAGGATTGGACCTCGCTTGATAAGCTTGGTAACAATATCCAGGTTGCAGTGATCACTTCCGAGGATCAGAGGTTTGAGGAACATTTCGGTTTTGATTTTGAAGCTATAGAGAAAGCACAGGAGTACAATGAAAAACACAATGGTAAGAAGATCAGGGGGGCCAGTACCATCAGCCAGCAGACTGCCAAAAATGTTTTTCTTTGGCCGTCAAGGTCATGGGTACGCAAAGGGTTTGAGGTTTATTTCACCTTTCTGATTGAATTGCTTTGGAGCAAGGAGCGGATTCTGGAGGTATATCTGAATGTGATTGAAACAGGTAGCGGAGTTTACGGTGCGGAGGCGGCAGCTGTGACATTTTTCAAAAAGCCGAGTTCGAAGCTGACTTCTATGGAAGCTGCATTGATTGCGGCAGTCCTTCCCAATCCCAGGAAGTGGTCTCCGGCAAAGCCAAGCGGCTATGTTCGTCGGCGAGCTACTGCAATCAACCGGATGATGGGATACGTCCGATTCAATGATGAATGAAGTTCACAAAGGATTTCAAGCTGTTCGCCAAAGTCCCGTTTTGGTACACTGTTTTTTTAATATTCTACGTTGGTTAGTACGGGCTAAGAAGTAATTTTAGCCGTCATGCACTAACACTTTGTGAGGTTCGCAGTCAAATATGGACTTTTTTTTCTGGCCGTTCTGGCTTCACGACTTCCGTTCCTTCATAGTGGATTCGGGTTGGATGGTGACTCATGGTCTATAGCGATCACTGCTCAAAAAATACATGATACAGGTATTTATGAGGCATCGCGGTTTCCTGGTAATCCAATCCACGAATATCTTTCAAGTCTCATCATCGGCAATGGAGCTTATTGGCATTTGAATTTCTTATCCGCATTATTCAACAGTATTGGCATATTGTTTTTCGCTCTTGGGCTCAGACAATTGAAATTCCGTTTGCCTTTGCTGGCTGCAACCGCACTGGCATCAGTGCCTGTCATTTACCTATCCGGTATTATTACGATCGATTACTCACTCGGCTTTGCATTTTTGATGTCAGCCTTTTATACGGTATGTCTGAATCGTTCTTTACTTACAGGAATTTTTCTTGGGCTTGCCATAGGTTGTCGGGTTACTTCAGGGGCCATGTTGTTGCCTTATGCATTGATGCTTCTGCAGAACGACGGACTTCATAAGAACCTATGGAGGATTTTCAATTCGATGGCATCAGCTATTGTTGTTGGTGCGATCTGTTTCCTTCCGGTGTTTCTTCGTTACGGTAGCGAATTTTTTACGTACTACGATGTACCCTATCCTTCAATTCCTCGTGTCTTATACCGAGGATTCATCGAAGTTTGGGGTGTTGTCGGTTTCATCGGTCTGGTGGTAGGAATCCTGATGTTATTTCTTCCTTCGAGCCTTACACGAAGCGATTATCTTTTTCCAAGATCGGTCAATATCCGATATGTCATTGCATGGCTGGTTGCAATCGATCTTTTCATTATCGCTTTCATAAAGCTGCCTATGGAGGCAGGTTATCTTATTCCGGCAGTGCCGTTCATCATTCTGATATTCGGCAAATACCTCATTCGTCCGGCATTCACACTATTCGCCTGTTGTATGATCTTATCACCGTTTTTAGTTTCAATTTCTCCGGCTGAAAGAAAAGATGCCGAGGAGCCTTCTGTCATATCGGTAGAGGTTAAAGCAGGTGAGGAGAAAGTGATTGTGGATATTTTGAAAGGACCATTGGTTTCGTATGAGTCTAGGAGACTGAACGGACTTGATTATGTCGAGCAGTTATTGATTTCTTTGGATACCATCAGGCAGCCGGCCGTACTTGTTGCCGGGCAATGGTATAACAAGTTGGTGTTTGCACAGGGCGACACTTTGAGAGGAGCCACTGTTATCGCTCCTCACGTGAAACGTGAGGAATTACTATCCTGGGTGAGTGAAGGGAGGGACATATTATTCCTTCCTCAGCAGGATGCATTCAATGTCCAGTTGAAAGGAGCAGACCCTAAGATTTTTGGCGGGGAATTGTACGAGTGATCAGGGAGTACTGTTAGATACTTGAATCACTTTTCCATTGAATAGTCGATGTCCTTTCAAAGCGAAGTCGGCAATGAAATCAGCCATCTTTTCCGGTGAGGTCGAGGCCTCGAGTCCCGGGAAAGCGTTTCCGAACATTTCGGTACTCACCGATCCTATGGCCAAAACATTTGATCGGATGCCTTGATTCTTCCATTCTTCAGCCATGCATTCAGCGAGACCCGTGAGCGCGGCTTTACTCGAGCTGTAAGCGGCAAGGCCTGCGAATTTTTGTGTCCCTTGTACACCGCCCATGCTCGAGATATGGACTACGTGAGAGCACTCTTCAGATGGTTTCCTGCGGAGCAGATGCAGAACTCTGGATGAAAGTAGGGCAGGACCGAACACATTTGTTCCGTAAACAGAAACCAAGTCTTCATGAGAGGTTTTTTCCAACGGTTTACGTAGAAGTTTCCCTGCGTTATGTATGAGGGCATCGATTCTGCCGTGCGTAGCCAGTTTCACTGTAATGTCTGAAATATCATGAGGGTCAGAAATGTCGCCAGCGATAAGCTGACAGTTTTCGGGGTGCATGAGTTCGAGGCGCAGTGTTTCAAGACGATCATTGTTCCTGGAGATTCCGATGACTAAATTGCTTGTATCACCGGTGAGTTTCTTCACCAGTTCTTTACCTATTCCGCTGCTGACACCGGTTATCACGATGATCTTTTTATATTCCATGAGCCAAATATCGAAAATTGCGGTTACAGGGTGGTAAGTATCTTTGTTTGATAAAGTATATTGAGTGCTTAAATATGATGAATGATATGCGAATTAGCCTGATTCAAGGTTTTAGGATGTTGTTGTTTATTTGGAGTTTGCTGACTCATGGAGCTTCAGCTCAGTCGGCATTGCAGGCGACTCCCAAGAAGTCGTTCAAGGATAGGATTTTCATAGGAGGAAATGCCGGAGCGCAGTTCGGTAATCTGTTAGTGATTGATATCGGTCCTCAGGTAGGTTACCGTGTAACAGATCGGTTTACAACCGGAGTCGGAGTGCGTTATATCTACTACGATGAGCCCAGGAATCCGTTGGCGAGTCCTGAGAATATTTACGGAGGCAGTCTGTTTGCAAGAATGAGTATTTATCAGGGATTATTCGGGTATTCTGAATATGAGCTGTTGAACAGGAGTATTGATCGTAATCGCAGGTTGAATGTAGGGAGTTTGTTTGTCGGAGGAGGCTATACACAAGCGGTTGGAAATCGATCGGGCATATTTGTCTTGTTGCTGTACAATCTGACGGAATCGAGTTACAGTATCTATCCGAACAATCCGATTATCCGTGTAGGTTTCGGGGTTGGTTTGTGATTTTTCCGGCTTTATAGGTTAAACTGTTTGTGAGGCCTGGTTTTGATGGGAATGAGGCGTTGGGTCTACTTTGTTGAAAAAAAATGGCTCAAATATTTGTCAATTGGAATAATTGGGGTACTTTTGCCCTCCCGTTTGGGAATGTTCTTTGTTAAAATCGTGGGATAGGCGTTGGTAGGGTAAGGGAGAAATGCCCTTTTTGAATTAAAAAAGCCACGAATTGATTTTTTTGATCTCATTATCAGCAAATTGAGGTGTTTTCAAAAAAAATCAAAAAAAATCCTTGTAGGATGCAAAAGCCTTAGTACTTTTGCAACCCCTAATCGGAAAAGCGCTCGATTTGCAACGGCAAATCGAATAGTTATAAAGCGTAACGTTCTTTGAAGTAATGGATAGGAAATAACAGGCCTAAATTTTTTCCCAATCCTTTGGGAACTACTTTAGAAGGTGAATCCAAAGAGTACAAATCAACTTTACTATGGAGAGTTTGATCCTGGCTCAGGATTAACGCTAGCGGCAGGCCTAATACATGCAAGTCGTGGGGCAGCAGGGTGTAGCAATACATTGCTGGCGACCGGCGCACGGGTGCGTAACACGTATGCAATCTACCTTCAACTGGGGAATAGCCCTCCGAAAGGAGGATTAATACCGCATAATATCACGAGACGGCATCGCCTTGTGATCAAACCTTCGGGGGTTGAAGATGAGCATGCGTCCGATTAGCTAGTTGGCGGGGTAACGGCCCACCAAGGCGACGATCGGTAGGGGGTCTGAGAGGATGATCCCCCACACTGGTACTGAGACACGGACCAGACTCCTACGGGAGGCAGCAGTAAGGAATATTGGACAATGGTCGAAAGACTGATCCAGCCATGCCGCGTGCAGGATGAAGGTGCTCTGCATTGTAAACTGCTTTTATTCGGGAATAAACCCCTTCACGTGTGGAGGGCTGAATGTACCGAAAGAATAAGGGTCGGCTAACTTCGTGCCAGCAGCCGCGGTAAGACGGAGGATCCAAGCGTTGTCCGGATTTACTGGGTTTAAAGGGTGCGTAGGCGGATGAATAAGTCAGTGGTGAAAGCCTGCAGCTTAACTGCAGAACTGCCATTGATACTGTTCGTCTTGAATATGGTTGAGGTGGGCGGAATATGACATGTAGTGGTGAAATACTTAGATATGTCATAGAACACCGATTGCGAAGGCAGCTCGCTAAGCCATTATTGACGCTGAGGCACGAAAGCGTGGGTAGCAAACAGGATTAGATACCCTGGTAGTCCACGCCCTAAACTATGATCACTCGCTGTTGGCACTACACCGTCAGCGTCTAAGGGAAACCATTAAGTGATCCACCTGGGGAGTACGACCGCAAGGTTGAAACTCAAAGGAATTGACGGGGGCCCGCACAAGCGGAGGAGCATGTGGTTTAATTCGATGATACGCGAGGAACCTTACCTGGGCTTGAAAGTTAGTGAATCTTCCTGAAAGGGGAGAGGCCGAAAGGACACGAAACTAGGTGCTGCATGGCTGTCGTCAGCTCGTGCCGTGAGGTGTTGGGTTAAGTCCCGCAACGAGCGCAACCCCTATCATTAGTTGCCATCAGGTAAAGCTGGGGACTCTAATGAGACTGCCTGCGCAAGCAGTGAGGAAGGTGGGGATGACGTCAAGTCATCACGGCCCTTACGTCCAGGGCTACACACGTGCTACAATGGGCGAGACAACGGGCAGCTACACAGCAATGTGATGCCAATCTCTAAACTCGTTCTCAGTTCGGATTGAGGTCTGCAACTCGACCTCATGAAGCTGGATTCGCTAGTAATCGCGTATCAGCAATGACGCGGTGAATACGTTCCCGGGCCTTGTACACACCGCCCGTCAAGCCATGGGAGTTGGGGGTACCTGAAGTCGATAACCGCAAGGAGTCGCCTAGGGTAAAACCGATGACTGGGGCTAAGTCGTAACAAGGTAGCCGTACCGGAAGGTGTGGCTGGAATACCTCCTTTCTAGAGAGTTTACCTCGGCTTGTTATTTCCTTAATTCTTCACTTCTTTATTGCCGGAACCCATAACGAGAGTTACAGAGGCCCGTCAACTGATGTTACGAGCAGGTTTGGTTCAAGTGTTCGAATCCATGACGGATTCATATTGTGACTCAAACCGACCATAGTCCCGTAGCTCAGCTTGGTTAGAGCACTACACTGATAATGTAGGGGTCAGCAGTTCAAATCTGCTCGGGACTACCAAAGGAAAATTCTTGTTTTCCACTCGTATATGGGGAATTAGCTCA
>JBJSZR010000633.1:0-3709 GCA_046090385.1 Bacteroidota bacterium | reverse complement strand
ACGAAACCGCCATCGGCTGTGGGCTTGATGGAAGCGGAAAAATCACTTGAAGGACCGCCCCATTCCTTGGTCCATAAGGAATCACCCAATGAATCCGTCTTCAATAAAAGTATGTCGTATCGGCCCGTAGAATCCACCCCTCTTCCACAAACGATAAAGCCGCCGTCGGCGGTCTGTACTGCACCAAGTGCATCTTCATAAGAACCGGAACCGATGTTCTTTTCGAAAGTGATCTGGGAATGAACTGTTAACGGCAGGAGGATGCCGATCAAAAAAAACAGACGCATGAATGAAACCTTTGGGATGGAATTGGTATTATGGCACGAAGGGATTCGGGAAGTATATGATCAATCAAGCTTGAGTACCGCTAAGAATGCCTGCTGGGGGATTTCCACATTTCCGACCTGACGCATGCGTTTCTTGCCTTCCTTCTGCTTTTCCAACAACTTACGTTTGCGCGAGATATCTCCACCGTAACATTTGGCGGTCACATCCTTACGAAGTGCCTTTACAGTTTCACGTGCAATGATCTTGGCGCCTATAGATGCTTGTATGATGATTTCGAATTGCTGACGCGTGATCAACTCTTTCAGCTTTTCACACATTTTTTTGCCGAACTCATAAGAGTGAGTGCGATGTACAAGTGCAGAAAGTGCATCGACCGGCTCACTGTTCAATCGGATATCAAGCTTAACCAGATCTGATTGCTGATAGCCGATCGGATGATAATCGAAAGACGCGTACCCTTTCGAGATGGACTTGAGCTTGTCGTAGAAATCAAAAACTATTTCAGCGAGTGGCATATCGAACTGCAACTCTACCCTGTCGGTAGTCAAATAATGCTGATTGACGATATTACCCCGCTTTCCGATGCATAGAGTCATGATAGAACCGATGAATTCGGACTTGGTGATGATCTGTGCACGGATATAGGGCTCTTCGATGCGCTCAAGGTAATTAGGATCCGGCATCTCGCTTGGATTATGGATATCCATCACTTCTCCGCTGGTGAGATATGCCGTATAAGATACGTTAGGAACCGTGGTTATGACGGTCATATCGAACTCACGCTCTAGTCGCTCCTGGATGATTTCCATGTGAAGCATACCCAAAAATCCGCAACGGAATCCGAAGCCGAGAGCTGCCGATGCTTCCGGTTGGAACACCAAAGACGCATCGTTCAACTGGAGTTTCTCCATCGAATTGCGAAGCTCTTCGTACTCATCCGTATCCACCGGATAAATCCCTGCGAAAACCATCGGTTTCACATCTTCGAATCCTTTGATGGCCTCGGCACATGGTCGTTCGCGGGTGGTGATAGTATCACCGACCTTCACCTCGGAGGCTTGTTTGATTCCGGAAATGATATACCCAACATCACCGGTTTTCACGACATCACGCGGATGCTTGTCCAGTTTCAGGATCCCGATTTCATCGGCGATGTATTCCTTGCCTGTATTGACGAACTTGACTTTGTCATTCTTTCTGATCTCACCATCCATCACCCTGAAGTATGCGATGATGCCACGGAATGAATTGAATACCGAATCGAAAATCAGGGCTTTCAACGGAGCATCAGGTTCTCCTTTCGGAGCCGGTATGCGTTCCACGATGGCGCTTAGGATATCTTCGATGCCTAAACCTGTCTTGGCGCTGGCAGGAATGATATCCTCCCGGTTACACATGACCAAGTCGGTGATCTGATCTTTGACGACTTCAGGATTAGCACTGGGTAGGTCGATCTTGTTGAGCACCGGTACGATCGTAAGATTGTTCTCCAGTGCCAAATAGAGATTGGAGATTGTTTGCGCCTGTATGCCTTGAGCGGCATCAACCACCAGCAATGCGCCTTCGCAAGCCGCGATTGCGCGGGAGACCTCGTAAGAAAAATCGACGTGACCGGGAGTATCAATCAAGTTGAGAATATATTTCTCTCCCTTGTACAAATACTCCATTTGGATTGCATGGCTCTTGATGGTGATACCACGCTCGCGCTCCAGATCCATATCATCCAGCACCTGGGCCTGAAGATCCTTTTTGGAGATGGTCTTGGTATACTCCAATAACCGATCGGCCAGGGTGGACTTTCCGTGGTCAATGTGGGCGATAATGCAGAAATTACGTATGTTTTTCACGTCTGGTATTCAACTCACCGGTTTGACTTGCAACTACTTACACATCGTGGTGGGCGAATTTTAAGGACTGCAAAGATAGCAAAATTGAGGTCTCCGGGAAAGGTATCCTGCACATCATGAACGGAGCCCGTATGCGTTTTTTTCGGAAATTCGTGCTCCTTATGAAAGTCACCGATCACCTCCGCCAGTCGAGCGGTAAAACCTTGTTCTCCGTTGAAATCCTTCCTCCTCTGAAGGGGAAAGGAATCCAGAACATCTACGAGATCCTGGATCCCATCATGGAGTTCAAGCCTTCATTCATCGATGTGACGTATCATCGGGAGGAATACATTTATAAAAAACATCCCAATGGATTGCTGGAGAAGATCTCTATGCGTAAACGGCCAGGCACGGTTGGAATCTGCGCAGCGATCATCAACCATTACCAAGTCGATACCGTACCTCACATCATTTGCGGTGGATTTTCAAAAGAAGAAACGGAGAATGCGTTGATCGACCTGAGTTTCCTGGGTATAGATAACGTCCTGCTACTGCGCGGTGATGCTATCAAGTCTGAACCTGTTTTCGAGCCGCATCCGACCGGGCACCGTTATGCACTTGACCTGGTTCAGCAAGTCGTGAATATGAACAGTGGCAGATATCTTGATGAAGACCTCAAAGATGTAAGTCCTTCAAGCTTTTGCATCGGCGTAGCGGGCTATCCTGAAAAACATTTTGAGGCTCCCAATCTGACCAAAGACCTTTCCTATCTCAAAGCGAAGATAGAAGCAGGTGCTGATTACGTGGTGACACAGATGTTTTTCGATAACAGGAAGTATTTCGAGTTCGTTGAGTCCTGTCGTAACAACGGAATCAATGTACCTATTATCCCTGGTCTGAAACCGCTTACAAGTGCCAAGCAACTGTCGGCACTTCCGAAGATATTCCATGTGGATATCCCACAAGATCTTATCGATGCAGTGGAGGGATGCTCTTCCGACAAACAAGTGCGTGAAGTTGGCATAGAATGGTGTGTGAATCAGTCCAAAGAGCTCATGGGTTCAGGAGTTCCTTGTCTGCACTATTACACCATGAGCAACGCTGAAATCACGTGCAAGATCGCCGGCAAAGTATTCTAAGGCTCTATCGCTGACATAGCTCAGTTCCTCTCGGAGAGGAGTCTGGCAACATATTTTCCGATCACGTCGAACTCGATGTTCACCTTGTCTCCTTTTCTTAAGCGACAGAAGTTGGTGTGCTCATACGTATAAGGAATGATGGTGACAGAGAAAAAGTCAGTTTCAGAATCGACAACTGTCAAACTGACTCCATTCACGCAAATAGAACCTTTAGGTACAGTCACATGACCCGCAGAAGCAGCATATCTGAAAAAGAAATTCCAACTTCCGTGCGCCTCATGTATGTCTGACACCTGAGCAGTCGTATCGACATGCCCTTGTACGATATGTCCGTCAAGCCGGTCTCCCAATCGCATACACCTTTCCAGGTTGACTTTTGTTCCTTCCATCCAGTGACCCAATTCGGTTCGATTCAAGGTCTCTTCAACGGCCACTACATCGTAGCTGGCATCATCG
>JBJSZR010000632.1:0-1717 GCA_046090385.1 Bacteroidota bacterium | reverse complement strand
ACCATATGCGCAATATCCTTTTAAGGATTTCAAGAGATGAGCAAGTTGCTGAAGTCAAGAGAATACTTAAAGAAACCATAAGAGCATTTGTTGCGACAGGTGACTGGACGGGAGTCCAGATTGTACCCGATGTGGATCCGGCCTGAAAATATCAGTCGCGTGTCACCTCTATCCAGCCGTGACGGTTTTGTTTTGCTGTCTCGAGTATATAATAATAGGTACCGTCACTGACAGGATTTCCTTTTTCGTCAGTACCATCCCAACGGAAATTCACATCATCAGATTCATAAACGCTCCTTCCCCAGCGGTTATAAATCCTGAATTTGAATCCGGGTGCATCACATAGGTCTTCAATGTGATAATCGTCATTTTTACCGTCGCCGTTCGGCGTAAAGATATTTGGTATGGTAAGGTCTGTTTCGCACGGTAGGATGATCACCAGCACTGAATCGGTCGCAGAGCAACCATTCCCATATGGAATGGTGCACGTGAACAATCCTCCTTCAGTACTGGCTCCGATGTTGAAAGAGTCAGGCCACTGGGTAGATGGATTTACAAGCCCTGAGGGCGACCATTGATATGTATAAGGGCCGAGATTATTATTATCAAAAACCTGAACCGAAACGTTTCCTGATGCTCCCTCTTCTACATACAGGGTTTCGGGTTGAATGTCGAGCCCCAAGAGTGAAGTGACCTGAATGTCTCCAACCGGATCGGTAGGCACATAACAAGTGCTACCGCTGTTCAATTCGAAGCCGACATAAAATCTGGGTGTATAGGTGTCATCAGAATAGTAAGTATGTGACAGGGAATCCTGGGTGGTTCCAGCTACTACCGTTCCATCACCGAAATCCCAGGTGTACAGATCGATGTTTGAACCCGTACCTACGAAATTGACCGTTAAAGGACGGCAACCGGAGTCCGGATAAAAAGCATAGGATCCCTGCGGACCGGGAATTACAACAGCCGCCGGATCAAAGAAAGTATCACGGCAGCCGAATTGGTTGGTAAGAATCATCCTGACGTAGTAGGTGTCATGCGGTACCGAATACGTATAAAAAATGGATGATAGATTTTGGGAAATGGTCGTCAGTTCAAGGTCCCATTGATAACTTGCAGCGTACTGATTGGAGTCACTGCTCATGTTGACGAATACTTGTGCTTGCCGAATGCCATTCAATTCGACACAAGAATCATAAGGGGTGATGGTCACATGAGCGGGTGTTGTATAGACAAGTATTTGAGTGTTGGCGGTATCCTTACATCCATTGTTATCAGTGGCAATGACACTTACAGGATATGTACCGTTATTTGAGAATGAGTGAACGAAAGAAGCATCAGTGGTTGTAGTGCCGTCACCCAATGACCAGGAATAGGTTATAGGCTGAGCGCCCTGTGAACCTTCATTTACATTGAATGTGATCGGCTCATTGCTGCATGCTGACGTATCGTTCGGATTCAAGAGGATCGTAGGCGAAGGTTGTGTCGGCTGCACATAATAGTTCGGAACATATTGGCTGGAGCACCCGTTGGCATCGGTCACTGTCAAGTAAGGAAGAAAGTTTCCTGCTGAATTGTAGGTGGCAGTGTAGGTAGGGTAGATGCCGGAGGCAACTTGTCCGTTTCCGAAATTCCATGACCACGTGACGATGGAACTGCCGAACGTACGGCTGGTATCGACGAAAAAAACATCCAGAGGAGGGCAACCGTTTTGCGG
>JBJSZR010000631.1:0-1040 GCA_046090385.1 Bacteroidota bacterium | reverse complement strand
ATCATCAATTATTCCGCTACATTTGCCCCGCTCAACATCCCTTTTTTTATGTCTATTATTTCCGTTGGCACTATGGCCTTCGATGCTATCGAAACGCCCTTTGGCAAGAACGATCAGATCATCGGAGGATCCGCCACTTATGTAGCTTATGCAGCCAGTAATTTCGTTCAGCCCATTCAGCAGATATCCATTGTGGGATATGATTTCCCTCAGGAAGAAATGGATAGGTTAACCGCAAGAGGTGTACAGCTTGATGGTGTGGAAATTGTTAAGGATAAAAAATCTTTTTTCTGGAAAGGAAGGTATCATGTGGATATGAATACGCGTGACACACTGGTTACTGACCTGAATGTGCTCGCTGATTTCAATCCTGTCGTACCTGAATCTTACCAGGGTGCGGATTTTCTCATGCTCGGCAACCTGATGCCCAAACTTCAGCTTAGTGTTATCAAACAATTAAAGAAACGCCCAAAGCTGATCGTACTTGATACCATGAACTTCTGGATGGAAACTGCGCTGGAAGATCTGGAACATGTGCTTACCAAGGTGGATGTGCTGATGGTAAATGACGGAGAAGCCAGACAACTCAGCGCGGAATATTCGCTCGTGAAAGCGGCGAAAAAAATCATGCGCATGGGACCCCGCTTCCTGATCATCAAGAAAGGAGAACACGGCGCTTTGCTGTTTCATGAAAATGAGGTTTTCTTTGCTCCGGCACTTCCGCTGGAAGATGTGTTTGATCCAACCGGTGCGGGAGATACATTCGCCGGCGGTTTCATCGGACATCTCGCCAAGACCAAAGACATCAGTTTTGAAAACATGAAGACAGCCATCATCGTCGGCAGTGCGATGGCGAGTTTCTGCGTGGAGAAATTCGGACCGGAAAGGCTCAAGGAACTCACCCAGGATGAAATCGCGCAGAGACTGGAAGAGTTTGTACAGCTGGTAAACTTCGACATCGCCCTTGTCTGATCAGTCGGGACGGGCAAGCGCCACATGGTTCTTGAACTTCCTCACTCTTCCCGATAAATCAAATATCT
>JBJSZR010000630.1:0-1201 GCA_046090385.1 Bacteroidota bacterium | reverse complement strand
CGTTTTCAGAGCCGAAATAGATTTCAAAAGAACGGAAGGCTTTCGTGAACTGCAAATTCATCGTAAAGAACTCAGGCGAAAGCGAGCCAATATCTGGAATAGTTGGATCAGGATACGTAGGTAAAAGCCTCTTACGACCCTCTCTCACAAGAGTATAATCGATACGCCAATGCTCGTTACGGGATTTATAAGCGATGTTGAGAAGAATCCTGTCATAGGGAACCAATGGCCGCCGCTGCAGCAAGCCCGAATAGGTGGTTTTCACATCGTCTCTCTTATAAGCAAGACGAATATCCAGACGTTCAAAAAGTTCATAGTCGAATGCAAGTTGAGCGGAATTGGAAAATGACTGACCATTAAGATTATAAATAAGCACCTTGTCAAAAGCAGTCACGCGATCTACTATCAATTGATCGGTGAATTCTGTGCGGTAAGCATCAAGATTCAGTGCTCCTTCCCTACCCCAAAGTGAGAATTTCCTGGTAACATTGAATCCATAGTTCCAAGCTCGTTCGGGCCTGACCTCATCTAAAACATTTACGGAGCGGGACGATGCGAAAATGCTGATGTTGTCTGCATAAAGATTCGGCAATCGGAAGCTCCTGCCACCGGAAACCCTGACAAGGAATTCAGGAGTGAAATTATATCGTAGATGTAACCGTGGCGTATAAATGAAACCATACAGATTATGATGATCGATACGTGATCCAGCTACGGCCGAAAATCTGTCCAGGTAATTATAGGTGTACTCCGCAAAAACACCTGGCACTGACTCCACGACGGTTCTGAAGCTGGTATCATCCACTGACTCTGTCCAATTATCATATCTGTAACCTACACCTATGGTATAGACACTGTTGAATTCAGGCAATGTGTTCTGAAAAAGAGATTGCATGTACAGCGTACCTTGCTCCGCATCGTAGCCTCTTATACCGAAATCGGAATCCAACTTATGCCATGTTCCCTGTATGATATTACCGATGCTTTTACCAGGCTTTTCAGGAAAAAGGATTCCAAGTTTAGCAAAGATTTCAGCACGCTGATTCACCACATCTGTCGTGTAAAGGTTGGAAGGTTGTGATGAATGGTGCTCACCATACTGCCCGCCTTGTCTGTTGTCATAAAGAGCGCGCCAGCCTATCTGCGATTCAAGACGTTTGCCGTTCGAATAGTGCCAGCGATTATAGAAATTGATTTGCCG
>JBJSZR010000629.1:0-1295 GCA_046090385.1 Bacteroidota bacterium | reverse complement strand
GCCGGAAGGCGCACCCATAGAGTCTCAAGGCCTTGGATGGAGCAATTCTTTCGGTTCCGGGAAGGGTGTTCACACCACCACCAGCGGAATAGAGGGAGCGTGGAAGCCGAATCCTACGAAGTGGGACAATGGTTATTTCGATATGCTTTTCGGTTACGAATGGGAATTGACCAAGAGTCCTGCCGGAGCTCACCAATGGATTGCAAAAAACTGCAAACCTGAACACATGATTCCGGATGCACATGATCCGAACAAGAAGCATCCGCCGATGATGACGACGGCCGATTTGTCGTTGCGGTTCGATCCTGCTTATGAGAAAGTATCGCGCCGTTTTCACCAGGATCCTCAGGCATTCGCTGATGCATTTGCACGTGCCTGGTTTAAACTGACCCATCGCGATATGGGTCCGAAATCGCTTTATCTTGGTCCAGAAGTCCCTTCTGAGGATCTCATCTGGCAAGATCCAATTCCTGCAGTGAACCATCCGTTGGTTGATAAGAGTGATATCGCAAGTCTCAAAGCCACGATTCTTTCTACAGGATTGACCATATCCGAACTCGTTTCTACGGCATGGGCATCGGCTTCCACCTTCCGTGGTTCTGATAAGCGAGGAGGTGCTAACGGATCTCGTATCCGTCTTGCGCCTCAGAAATTCTGGGAAGCAAATCAGCCAGCCCAGCTTTCCAAGGTGCTTGATGTGTTGTCGAAAATACAAACCGATTTCAATGCGAAAGGAAGTAAGGAAATATCACTGGCTGATCTCATCGTACTTGGCGGTTGCGCTGCCATAGAAAAGGCGGCAAATGATGCCGGTCAAAATATCGAAGTGCCTTTCAAACCTGGTCGCATGGATGCGACTCAGGATCAAACTGATGTCGACTCATTCGCTGTATTGGAACCACAAGCGGACGGTTTCCGTAATTATCAAAAGAAGAATTATTCGGTTCATGCCGAGGATTTACTGGTCGATAAAGCTCAGCTTTTGAAACTCAGTGCACCGGAAATGACCGTGCTCGTAGGTGGATTGCGAGTATTGGGAGCGAATACAGGCGGTTCCAAGCATGGTGTCTTTACGGAAAGAGTAGGTCAGTTGACAAACGATTTCTTCGTAAACCTGCTCGATATTTCTACAGTTTGGGCTCCCTCTGCTGAAATGCATGGTGCGTATGAAGGACGTGACAGGAATACCGGAAAGGTCAGGTGGACAGGAACTCGAGTGGATCTTGTTTTCGGTTCCAACTCACAATTACGTGCACTGTCCGAGGTTTATGCACAGGATGATGCAAAAGGCAAGT
>JBJSZR010000628.1:0-10646 GCA_046090385.1 Bacteroidota bacterium | reverse complement strand
ACTAATGATGGTACTTCCACCTATCCACTTGGCATAACCACCGTTACCTGGACGGCGAACGACAACTCCGGTAATTTCACAACAGCTACTCAAACCGTGACTGTTTTGGATACAACAGCTCCTGTACTGGCCGTTCCCGGCACTGTCACGGCAACATTCAATCCGTCCTTATGTAGCGTAATCGCTTTTTACACCGAACCAACAGCAACGGATAACTGCGATCAGCAAGTGCATATCCAAAGACTATTCGGATTCCCTAATGGTCAACAATTCTCATCCGTGGGTACCTATTGGAACAAGTTCATCGCCACGGATGATGCCGGAAACACCGATGTGGATTCTTTCCGTATCGTAGTGCAGCCTGCATCAGTAACTGCTTCGCTTAGCATATCAAGGGACTCTGTACAATACAGTGACCAGTTGACAATGTCGGTCACCATTCCTGGCGGAAATGACTCTTGTGGCGGACGTGCTGCTACCTCCGCAATATTCCAGCTGATCGACCCCACCGTGATGGGCGGTGCTCCGAAGACTCTGGCTACCATACCATTCAGTTCTTCGAATGGTGTACTGGTAGCCACGTTAGCCAATTTTGCCTTAAGGGACGACGGAAACAATTCGGGCTACTTCAAGCCAGGTACGAAAACCGTTCGGGTAGTGCTGAACAGCGGATCATCCAACTATTCGTTACAATCAAGCCAGGTAGAGAAGGTATTGGTCATCACTCCGGAAAATTCACGTACCTATTATACAGGTACCTACTTCGCATCCACTACATCAGCGTCATCATCTACTGCGAGTGTCAGCATTTCGGCCACCATACGAGATATTTCAGTCGAGGGGCCCGGCGAAAACGGGTTCGACAACAGTGCCGGAAATATCAGCACCGCCCTGGTGGACATCCAAATAATACCGGCATCAGGAACTGCCATCACGATACCTAATCTGCCGGTTTCATTATTGAATCCTTCCGATCCTACTGTAGGAACCGTAGCTACGACCACTACATTGACCCTTCCATCCAACAGCGACGGTATGACCTACGAGGTCCGTTTCACTGTCAAATCATATTACACTGAAACCTCTACAATCACCCTGCAGGTTTCGAGGGCAAGCGTCAGTGATTTCCTATCAGGAGGCGGCTTCAATGTGATAACACGTTCGCAAGGATCGTACAAAGCTGATTCACTGAGCCGCAACAACTTCGGCTTCCAGATAAAATGGAACAAATCGAATCGTAATCTGCAAGGCGGTATCAATTGTATTTTCCGCAGGACAGAAAACGGGGTGCGGAAGACTTTCCAATTGAAAGGAAACGTAATGAGCTCCCTTAGCGTCGATAAGAATACGGGTGCACTTTGCTTCACAGGTAAGGCCAATCTTCAGGACATCACGAACCCGACATCACCGGTTTCCATTTTCGGTGGTCTGACCTTCCAGATCAAAGGTTTTGACAAAGGCGAGCCAGGAACAAGTGACCAAGTGGTATTCACTGCCTATAACGGCTCAACGTTGGTTTATACATCACATTGGATCAACACTGGTCCAAAAGAAGACACCGTCGATGGTGGCAACATACGTACCAATGCTACTACAAGTGTGACCCTCCGCGAAATCGAAGAGATGGAAACGCGAGGAAAAGTCAATGTATCCCAGAACTTCCCGAATCCTGCCGATCAATTTACACACATCATTTTCGAGCCTCTGCAGGATCTCCGCCTCTCCATCCATCTCTATTCTCTCGACGGACGGCTTGTCAGGAGCATCGCTGAAGCAGAGTATTTAATGGGCGAACAGGTCGATATCCGAATAGATGTAGGTGATTTGCCACAAGGAATGTATTTCTATCATCTCCTTGGGGAAGATGTGAGTGTAAGCCGAAGGATGTATATCCTCCATTGATGGTGTATTTCAATTGATTAACAGAGGCTGTCCTAAAGGGTCAGCCTCTTCTTTTTTATATTACCCGGGAAAAAGAAAAAAGGAAATGTTACAGCGTGAATTACTGTTTGTTTTTTGCAAGGTCTCAGCAGGAAGCGTATTTTCCCGTCATGCTATCGCTGAAAGAAAAGTTCCTTCATGACGGTTTTCTTGTTATCGAGGACTTCAATACCGCCAAAGAATGCGATGACCTGATGCAACGAAGTCGGGAATTAGCTGAGGCATTCGATCTGAAAGGACATGCTTCCATATTCCAGACAACCGATCAGGCCAAAACGAGTGATGATTATTTCCTGGCATCGGGGAATGCCATTTCATTCTTTTTCGAAAAAGATGCTTTCGATGTCGAAGGAAATCTGAAGAATGACCTCTTTCGCTCGTTGAACAAAATCGGTCATGCACTTCATGACCTTGACCCGGTTTTTGATCGTTTCAGCCGCAGTCCACAAATGAAACAGTTGGTAAATTCGCTGGGACTTGACGGCCATGTGATCGTACAAAGCATGCACATTCTTAAACACGCGCGCATTGGCGGAGTGGTCGATGTACACCAGGACTCCACTTTCTTGTACACGGAGCCTGATTCTTGCATCGGCTTTTGGTTCGCTCTGGAAGATGCTAACGTAGAAAACGGTTGCATGTGGGCAAAACCGGGAGGGCATCAAACTCCTTTGAGGTCCCGATTCCGTAGAAAAAAGGGAGGTGGGACTGAATTCATCAGTTTATCGAATGAGCCTTTCACTACCGATGGAATGGTTCCTCTTGAAGTGAGAAAAGGCACATGCATCGTACTTGACGGAAGACTACCTCATTACAGTCGGCCGAATACCAGTGGCCGTTCAAGACAAGCTTACGCCATACATACCATCGATCCCTCACTGAATTATCCGAATGAGAACTGGTTAAGAAGGCCGTTGAACGGATTAAGAGGTTTCTGATCATTCCTCATCAATACCAATTATCATGTCAACTGAAAATTCATACTTAAAAAAACTGGTTTTTTTTCTGATCGCGACTTCATTCGTGCTCCCTGTTGCAGCAGATGAGCCAAGGGCTTATATCGAAGATCCTGACCCGGCGATCAGGAAACGTATTGAAGAATGGAAAGACCTCAAATTCGGCTTACTCATGCATTGGGGAGCATACAGTCAATGGAATATCGTGGAAAGTTGGAGTTTGTGCCCTGAAGACCTTAGTTGGGCGACAGGTGCACGTAAAAAAGGGCTTGAAGGCGACTATGATACTTACAGAAAAGAATACGAAAAGTTGCAAACCACTTTCAATCCCTTACGATTCGATCCGCAGGCGTGGGCCGAAGCATCAAAAGCGGCCGGAATGCGCTATGTGGTTTTCACCACGAAACATCATGATGGCTTTTGTATGTGGGATACGAAATACACCGACTATAAGATAACCGATGTCAAGTGTCCATTCTCTAACGACACACGGAAAGATGTGACTAAGGAGATCTTCAACGCTTTCCGATCAAGAGGCTTTTGGACTGGAGCGTATTTTTCAAAACCCGATTGGCACTCCGATTTATATTGGTGGAAAAAGTTCCCTCCATTCGACAGGAACGCTAATTATTCCATCCTTAAGTATCCGGAGCAATGGAACAAGTTCATAGAATACACGCACAACCAAATCATGGAGTTGATGACCGGATACGGTCAGGTGGATATACTATGGTTGGACGGTGGATGGGTGAGGAAGAAATCAGAAGAGGAGGTGAACAAGACCCTTACCGAGGTCTATGAAGGAAGCCGATGGGCGCGTAATCCTCAAAGTCAGGATATCGACATTCCCGGACTTGTATCAAAAGTTCGTTCAAAACAAGCACGGACATTGGTTGTGGATCGTGATGTGCCGGGGCCTTATCAGAATTATCTCACACCTGAACAGCACATTCCTGACACCATACTTCCCTATCCCTGGGAAACATGCATGACCATGGGTGGAAGCTGGAGTTATGTCGCCACCGATAAATACAAGCCTGCTGATCAATTGATTGAAACCCTTGTTGACGTTGTCAGTAAGGGAGGAAATCTCTTACTGAACATCGGACCGAGTCCTGAAGGAGAATTCGCCCCTGAAGCATACGACCGGTTGAAAAACATTTCCGTATGGATGCAAAAGCATAACGAAGCCATTTATGCTACGAGGACCGCAGAAAATTTCGTTGAAGGAAAAAGGATACGTTTCACCCGCAGTAAGGATGGAAAAACGACTTACATATTTCTATTCGATTTACCCGGCAAGACCATTGAGTTGCAAAATCTGAAATTACCGGGAGGAGCGAAAATCACTGTACAGGGTAGCGGAAATCAGTGCAACTGGGAACGTACGGCGGATGGTATCCGGATCAGGATACCGGGTTCGATTATTAAAGAAGATGAATTCGTTTGGGTGCTCAAGGCGAAAACGGATTGACGATGTGTCAGATACGATTGTCAGGATCCGGAAAAACAATCTTGGGTTTGAACGTATCCAGTTCTTCAGGAGTTAATCCGGCGTAAGCAAGTACGATCACCTTATCTCCCTTTCCGATTTTCAAAGCAGCAGGCCCGTTCATACAAATCATGCCTGATCTGCGTGGTCCTGTTATGACATAGGTGATCAGTCGTTCGCCGTTCCTGTAGCTGATCACGTGCACTTGCTCGCCATCAACCAAGCCTGCAGCATCCATCAAGTCCTCATCGATAGTGATGGAACCGATATAATCGATGTTCGCTTCCGTGACATGGACGTTATGGATTTTTGATTTGAGGACGGTAAGTTGCATGATAAAATGAATGCCGGTCGCATCATGACCGGAAATCCGGATACAAAGTTAGGGGCAAATTCGATAGAAAAAAACGGTTAGAAGTCTCCATCACCAACCTCCACCCAAGGCGCGATAAAGCTCGACATATCCATTCAACTGTTGTTGCCGGATAGCTGAAACTAATAAATCAGTCTCGAAAAGGGTCCTTTGTGCATCCAGCAATTCCAGGTAGGATGTGAACCCATTATCGTAGCGCGCCTGGCTAAGCGCAAGAACTTTTCTGGCAGCCTCCGCCTGATCGCTTCGGGCTTTCAGTTCACGCGTCGTCGTCGAAATGGTTATCAATGCATCTTCCACTTCCCGGAGTGCGTTCAATTGACGATTAGCGTAGTCGTATGCCGCCACTTCGGCGGCCTTCTTCTGCACTTCTACCCTGCGCTTGTTTGCGCCAAAAGCAAAAATAGGACCTAACAATCCTTGAGCGAGTGAACCTGCAAGTGCATCGGAACTGACCAACGATGAAAGATCCGTACTGGCGAACCCCAATGCGCCGGTGAGCGATAAGGTCGGATAGCGTTGGGCCTGGGCAATTCCTATTCGTTCTGTTTCACGCATGTAAACATACTCTGCTCGTTTAACATCCGGACGTTGCTCCAACAGTGAAGAGGGCAACCCTGAAGGAATGGGCGGAGGAATCGGTTGAGACGAATTTTCTGTTCCGCGACGCAATTGACCGGGAGAGGTTGCTAAAAGCGTACATAGATAATTTTCAGTGATGCCAGAAGCTCGTTCGTAAGCAGCAATGGAAGCTCGAGCATCTTCAAGCAACTGCTTTGCCTGAAGCAGATCCCATTCGGAGATATATCCTTTATCGAAACGTTGCTGCTGTAATAGATACCCTTCTTGGCGAGACTCGAAAGTGGCTTTTGAAATGGTCAATCGATTATCGAAATCACGCAACTGGAAATAAGCATTGGATACAGAAGCCACCAACGTGGATTGTACCGCTTTGCGTGTCTCTTGACTGGCGAGAAGATCATCCATGGCTGCACGTTTGGCATGTCTGATCTTTCCCCAGATATCCAACTCCCAGGACATGCCGGCGCCGAATGAAAACGTAGTAGGACCCGCATTCTTCCCGAATTGCTCCGTTGCGCCAGCTGAGTAAAAAAGCGATGGAAACAAACCGGCCCTGGCTATACCGTAGGTGGCTTCAGCCTGACCGATTCTGGCAATGGCGATCTTGAGATCGTAGTTACGACTGATGGCCGAATCAACCAATGATTTGAGAACCGGATCCTTGAACAAATTGAACCACTTGAGCGCATTCACCGAATCCTTACCGGTTACTGAAGAAGCATCGCGGAAGAATGACGGACTGATGGAAGCCGGAGGTCGTTTATATTTAGGACCGACCATGCAAGCTGTAAGTGAAACAACGGAAGTGATAATGATTGCGTACTTCTTCATATCAATGGGCAGTGCCTTCTGTTGGATTAATCACATCGGACTTGGAAGATTTACGTCCTGAAATCTTGTTGATGAGAACGTACATGGCCGGAATCAGCAATAATCCAATGATGGTAGCTACGATCATACCACTGAATACCGCCATGCCCATCACCTTTCGCGACTGTGAGCCGGCGCCCGTAGCGGTGATCAGAGGTATGACTCCAAGGATGAATGCAAGCGATGTCATAAGGATCGGACGAAGACGCAATTTGGCTGCATCCAATGCGGCCGTCAATGCATCAATACCTTCCTCCGATTTCATTTTTGCGAATTCAACGATGAGGATGGCGTTTTTGGCATTCAACCCGATTAGCATCACCAACCCTATCTGAGCGAAGACATTGTTCACATACGCTTCGGAGAAAAACCGGCATATGTACAATCCGAGAAAGGCGCCCATGACAGCCCAAGGCGTTCCGAGCAATACGCTGAAAGGAAGACTCCAGCTCTCATATTGAGCCGCCAGAATAAGGAATACGAACAGCAAAGCCATAACGAAAACCGTTCCGCTTTTCCCTGCGGAAGCTTTTTCCTGGTAAGAAATATTCGACCACTGATAGCTCATATCAGCCGGTAACGTCTGAGCGGCCACTTCCTCCAGGGCATCCAATGCCTGACCGGAACTATATCCCGGAGCAGGAGTACCGCTTATTTCAGCAGCACGGTAAATGTTGAAATGATTCGTGAACTGAGGACCTGATGTATCCGTGACGGTAACGAATGTTCCTACAGGAACCATGTTTCCGGATTTATCCCGAACGAAAAAGAGAGATAAGTCTTCCGGCCGCATACGGTATTCAGAATCGGCCATCAGGAATGTCTTGTACTGACGGCCGAACTGGTTGAGGTTGTTCACAAACGTACCGCCCAACAATACACCGATCGTAGAGTTGACCTCTGCAAGATTTACACCGAGTTTCTGGACTTTTTCTTTATCCACCTGTATACTCTTTTGAGGAACATTTGCGCGATAAAGCGAATATATCTTACTGATCTCAGGGCGCTGCGAAGCGGCTGTAACGAAGCGTTGAGTTTGCTCGGCAAGATATTGAGGCGTATTGCCTCCGCGATCCTGTAATTCCATGGTGAATCCTCCAGAGCTACCAAGTCCTGGAATCGGAGGTGGCCCCACGGCAATTACAGTGGCCTCGGTGATCTCCTTTACAAATAGTTTGTTGAGATTGTCAGCGATTTCGAGTGCCGTCCTTTGGCGCTCATCCCAAGGCTTCAACTCGATGAAAACGGTGGCAGTATTCGAAGAGATGGCAGAGGTAAGGATGTTATTGCCGTTTACGACCGTATAGGACTTTACAGGCTTGACATTTTTCAATAGTGATTCAACCTTTCGGGAAATCTGATCAGTCCGCTGCAGAGAGGAAGCATCAGGTAACTGAATAGCACAAATCAGATAACCTTGATCCTCCTCCGGTACAAAACCTCCAGGAACGGATTTCATCAAACCAGCTGCAAGGAAAATGATTCCTCCAAGCAACAATAGCATGACTACCAACTTTCGCGCAAAAAATCCGGTGATCTTTCCGTACCGCTCGGTCAACCGATCGAAAAAACGATTGAATGCCCCGAAGAAACGGCTCAGCAAACCATTACCGGGTTTTGATGGTTTCAAAATGATGGACGCAAGCGCAGGACTCAGGGTCAAAGCATTGAAAGCCGACAATAACACCGAGATGGCGATGGTGATTGCAAACTGCTGATAAAGTCGCCCGGTGATCCCTCCTGTAAGCGCAACGGGAATGAATACCGCCGCTAGAATTATCGCAATCGCTACCACCGGACCTCCCACCTCTTTCATCGCTTTACGTGTGGCTTCCTTCGGTGATAATCCGTGTTGCATATGGTGCATGACAGCTTCCACTACCACGATGGCATCATCGACCACCAACCCGATGGCAAGAACCATTCCGAGCAAGGAGAGTACATTGACGGAAAATCCCATCAAGGGGAAAAAAATGAATGTGCCTATCAAGGATACAGGTACCGTCAACAATGGAATGAGTGTAGCCCTCCAATTCTGAAGGAAAATGAAAACGACAAGAATCACCAGAAGCACAGCTTCGAAAAGTGTGTGCAGAATCTCTTCGATACCTGCTTCCACGGCCAACGTAGTATCCAGTGGGTAGGCGATACCCATATCTGTCGGAAAGGATTCCTTCAGCTTATCCATTTTCTTCCTGACAGATTCAGCAACGGTCAGTCCGTTGGAACCGGGAATCTGATAGACTGCAATGGTAGCTGCAGGATTGCCGTTCAGACGACTTTCAGACATGTAATTTTCACTGCCCAGCTCGATGCGTGCGACATCTTTGAGCCGTACAATGGCACCACGCTGGTCTGATTTGATGATGATCTCGCCGAACTGCTCCTCGGTGACCAGACGACTTTGTAATTGCGCAGAGTACGTGAATTGAGTTCCAAGGGTTGAAGGTTCGCCTCCGAAACTGCCACCGGGCTGGATGGCGTTCTGTGATTTTACAGCCGACATGACCTCCTGCACCGTCATATCATAGGATGCCAGGCGTTCCGGTTTCAACCAGATCCTCATACCGTATTGTGTTCCGCCAAGGATGGAAACATCACCGACTCCTTCTGTACGCTTCAATTCATCCACTGCATTGATGAATGCATAATTGATGAGGAAGTCTTTGTCATACGTATTGCCTGGCGAATACAATGACACCAGCATTAAGGGAAACGTGAGTGACTTCTTTACAATGATTCCTGAATTCAGCACTTCGGGCGGAAGGAAAGGATTGGCCTGTGATACCTTGTTCTGGGTAAGCATGTTTGCTTTATCCAGGTCGGTGCCCACATTGAACGATACTTGGATATTTGCAGATCCGTCGCTAGCATTGATCGAGCGCATGTAAAGCATATCCTCGACACCATTCACTTGCTGCTCGATGGGAGTACTTACCGCTTGTTCGACATTGACAGCATTTGCACCGCTATAGGCCGCATAAACCTGCACCATGGGTGGCGTGATATCAGGATATTGAGAAACCGGAATACCCATCAGTACGATGAGACCGAGCACGACCATCAAGATCGAGATGACGATAGCGAAGATGGGACGACGTATGAAAAATTCACTCATGATGGCTGCCCTTCTATCACTGTACGAGTGTGGAATCGTAAGACCAAGACATCGGAACAGGTTTCACCAATGAATTTGGTTTGACCAACATGCTTCCGACGACAGCCACACGATCTCCTGAATTTATACCGGATTCTATCACCCAGTTGCTTCCGATGCGAGCACCCGGCTTCACCGGAACCGGTCGTAAGGTATCGTCTTTGTCTACCACAAAAACCTGAAAGACGGTCTGCAATTGTTTGACGGCTTGTTGTGGAATGATGACTGCATTATCCAACTCGGATGACTTGAGTCGGATTTTTATGAACTGGCCAGGCCGAAGTGGCATGGCAAGATCGTTTTTCACGAGTGCCTGCACCAACAAGGAGCCGGTCTTTGGATCGACGGAGCGGTCAGCGAAATCGATACGAGCTGTATTGGGATAAAGTGTTCCATCGCTTAGATATAGTTCTGCAGCGATATCCGTGGCCTTTTCGCCCTTACGCACCAATTCCTGTTGGAAGCGGATCATATCGGTTTCAGAAATGGAGAACCTGACACGGATATTACCGGTGGAGGAGATAGTATTGAGAGGCTTTGCTCCGATACTTCGTGATACCATATCGCCGACCTGTACATTGGTGATTCCAATTATTCCAGAAATCGGAGCGGTGATACGACAATAGGAAGTCTGCAATTGTGCATTTCGGTAATAGGCCCGCGCTGCTTCCACAGCATTCTGTTGAGATTGATACGCGGCACGTGCTGCATCAAGATCACGCTTACTGAGAGCATTCATTGAAGCCAATGGTTCGACCCTGTCGAGATCGGATTTGGTTTTGGTAAGCAATACTTCCTGCGAAGCGAGTTGAGATGCCGCAGCGTCCTCCTGGTTGCGCAATGGAGTATCGTCGATGGTGTAAAGCAATTGGCCTTGCTGCACCACTTGACCCTCTTTGAAATGGATGGCAGTCACCCAGCCTTCTACCCTAGAAACCACATCAATGTCGGATAACCCGAATGTTTGTCCGATGAATTCGGAATAGACAGGAAGGTTACGGGTCGTAGCTTCGACAGTTTTCACCTCTAAAACGAATCCAGGCTTTTTATCATTTGAAGGTGAAGAGCAGGAAAGCGCAAGCAGGGTCCCCGAAACACAGATTAACTTTTTCATACGTTTTATCATCAATCTTCGCTAATGTACCCCAAAAAGCAAGTACTATTAATATAAGTAGTAAAAAACAGGGCTTGAGGCAGGGTTCCGTTACACAAAAAATGGGGCGACAAAAAACGTCGCCCCATTAGGAAAGTACCCGGGGTCGGGATCGAACCGAC
>JBJSZR010000627.1:0-6515 GCA_046090385.1 Bacteroidota bacterium | reverse complement strand
GTGTGTTGTTGTACGGAATCGTAGAGTTATCTATGCTGACGGCAGCGCCTTGAATACCCATATCGTTCAACTGGGTCTGGACATTGGTATAGTTGAAGACTTCGTCACGCGGGCTGTTGAACGAGTAGAATTTGGAAATCGGTGTTGCACCTGAAACACTTACCCAGTCAGCACTTCGACCTAACAAAGCATTCCAATCAATCGATGCGAAAGCGATGGTCTTGTCTACAGACACTTGCTTGGCGATATAAAAGGCATGACCTCCACCCTGAGAATGTCCAGCCAATACGCATTGATTCCACTTCAAATCGTTTCCATTCAAGAATTGCTGATAATTGAGAGAGGGATATTGGGTGGCTAAATACTGGAGTAATTTGACCAGACGGCCCTTGATGCAATTATTCCCATCGACTGTTACACCAAGTGTCTGGTTGGTTCCGTCGAATATTTCCTGCCTGCATTTCCCGAATTGTGAGTTATCGGGATTGGATCCGGACCATGAATATAGTTCACTACCGTTTGGATACATCAAGCCTACTGCATGATAGCCGAGCGCAGCGGCACGACGCACAATCAAGCGGTAGAAATCGGGCGAGCCACCTGTTCCGGGTAAGAAGATGAATAGTTTGTTACGAAGCGTGGTTCTAGTGTCGACGGATACAAAGTGACTGTTGTTATACAGAAATATTGAAGGATTTGTGGCTGAAGGTGCAATGTTGTATTCATACAGTGCTCCTCGCAATTGAGGTATTGGAGCCTTGGAAGAGTTCGGACTCAAATCCGCGCGTTCGCAAGAGGAGAATGCTAACACAACTAAGAGTACATACAGGACTTTTTTCATGACCTTGAACAGTGTGATTAATCAATAAAAGTAGCAATTTTGGAGCAGGGAAGTACATAAGCTCTTTGGTTGTCATAAAACACCAGGAGCGTTTTTTTATTATTTCGCACTTTATGTAGGTCTTTCAGTAGTTGCCTTCCTCTTCCCATCCATTTTTTCTCATTGACTCGCCACTGATTGTGAACGATATTTGCCGAATTGCCACCTTGATTGAATAAAGGTTTTGAAGATTTCCGTTTAGATGAATTGTAAGTGTATTTTCAAAAGATTCCTATTAACCGGCTTATTGGCGGTGCTTTTTTTGACAGCTCCGGCCCAGAGCAATCGGCATGTCGGAATCTCGGCGCTTGACACTTTAGGAATCAGACTGAGTCACTACCCGGGTGCCTATAAAAAAGCTTTTCTCCTGACAATCACAGCTCCTGAAGGTACTACTGTCAGGTATAAGCTGGGCTGGGATAAGGAAACGGTCACGCGTTCTTATTATGCGCCTTTTCTGATGCATGAAAATACATTGCTTCAGCTTGAAATACGGGGAGCCAACTCTTCTATCTTGACTTATCAGGGTAATTATATAATAGGACGTATTCCAGCATTGCCAGTGATTTGTCTGAAAGTAACCCCTGAAGAATTTTTTCCTCCATCCGGAATTTATTATGGATATTTTTCCGGAACCGGTACAGCGAAAATCAGGGTTGGGAATTCTTGGAAGAAAAAACCCATCAAGTGTTTTGCAGAATTCATTTATGGCGGTAAAAGCGTTTTCGCTACCAGTTGCCAACTCAAGACTTTCGGCGGATTCACATTGGCATTGCCTGAGAAATCATTGCATCTTGTTGCAGATACCAACTTGGGTGCTTCCGAATTCCGATATAAGTTTTTTCCGACCAAACCCTTCAACGAGTTTGAGCACCTTGTACTTCGAACCTCCGGTAGTGATCAAAACCAGACCCGTTTTCAGGACATAAGTCTTTCAAGCCTGGCAGGAGATATGGGCGTCGATCACATGGCCTATCAACCTTGTGCATTTTATGTTAATGATAAATACTTCGGCATCATCAACCTCAGGGAAAAAGTCAATAACGATTATCTTTCCTATAACCACCATGCTTTGAAAGACAGTACGGACCTGGTCGAATCGGATGGTCTGCGGTCAAAGGAATATGTCCAATTCATGAAGGAGCTTGAAGTATTACACGGCCGTGGTGATTATCAGACTGAATTGGAAAAAAGGATGGCATTGGAGAATTATCTCAACTTCAGTTATCTTCAGATATACATAGCCAATTCCGACTCCCGTGGCAACATCCGCTACTGGAAATCCCGTAACCTGGATAATCGCTGGAGGTGGATCTTTTACGATTCCGATCTTGGTTGTCGTGACAAGTATCAGAACGTCAATTTTCTAAAAGAGCGACTAAGTCCGGTACAGACACAGTGGTACAACCCGAAATGGACCACTCATATCCTCAGGAATATCGTAGCTGATCCGGTAACCCGTGACCGATTTATCAACCAGATCTGCTTGATGCAAGCGACTTACCTGAATCATGATACGATCCTTTCCCGCATCGATCGGTTCGCTTCCTGGATTGAACCTGAGATTCCATATCATGTGAAACGTCATATCTCATCCGGCGGATCTGAATCAAGATGGCGCAGACACATACAGGATTACAAGGATTTTTTCGTTCTTAGGAAACAGACTTTTCACAAGCACATGTGTGAGACATTCGCGCTCTCATCACAGCGGGTGAATGTCAAAATCACTTCCAACTTTCCCGATCAACCACTTGTTACCGCCAATAAATCATTGTTGGATTACAAGTCCATTGATGGTTTATTCTATACAGGAAGGTCGTTACAAGTGGCGGCACTGGACCGTTTTCCGTACCTTTTTAATGAGTGGATCGAGGACAGCTCTGATAATTCAGATCGGAAGATAATGCTCGATAAGGATATTTTGCTAACTGCTTCTTTCCGTCGTGCGCCATTCGATAGTGCACTTTACGGAAAAGTCGGGATTCAGTACCTGGGGCTGGAAATGAAATCGAAGAATGAAACTCATTGGCTTGCTTTGACTAATCTTTCAGGCAAAGACCTTGACCTCTCCGAATTCACCTTCCATCAATTCGAAAGCCGTGCCATTTGTCAAATCAAAACAGATACCCTTTGGAAAGACAGTTCTATCATCGTTCTTACCAACCATGCTGATATTTGGAAGCGAAGGCATGGCGAATTCACAGGAACCGTGTTGGAAGTGCCACTCGTTGATCATTTCATCCAACATGGAACTTGGTATGTCAGCCACAATGGCATGATCTGCGACAGCCTCCATTTTGATTTCAGTGACTCTTTGATAGTAAAGGGAGACCGCTGGTTCCTGCAGCGGGATACTTCCGGTATCTACTACAGTAAAGGAGACTCTTGCAGATGGTCACCTTTGTCGTTTTCACGTATCAATAATCTGCCTGTTCAAAGTTCATCCGATTCCTTATTTCCTGCATGGTTCAGGGACCTGGCAACCCGGTCCACTGCCTGTACATTCATGTTGATGTGGATTTACGCTATATCCAACATTATTTAGCCAGAATTCTTTATGATTTTTCATAAGAGCACTTTTTTGTCTAAAATTATCAAGGTGACAACTGCATTGACCCACTGATTCCATATTTTCGCGCCCATCGGTTTTCTCCTGCAACCGGTACCGTTTTATGTCAGCCAAAAGGTTTTCCAGGGACCATGTCTTCAGGTCTTTTCTAGTCATATTGTTGACAGTACTTATACTGGTAGGGATTTCGCTCTTCAACGGGAAGATCAGCATCTTCGGTTGGAAACCTAAGAAGGTCATGTTGTTCAAAGACCTTTTTCCAACTTTATCCGATAAGACTTTTGAAACCTTCTCTGGAAGCGTATTGTCTGATTCCGGAGTTGTGAATAATAGTAACCTAAGAAGGAGACTCTTGTGTGATGTAGAGCCCTATCACGGCATGGTTGATTATTCAGCGGATGGTAACGGGCTTATACGTTTTTTTCAAAAGCTATCATCCGTGAAAAGTGGTGGTGGTAAGGTGAGAATCGCATACTTCGGTGACTCCATGATCGAGGGCGATCTTCTCACTGCCGACCTTCGCTCGATGTTTCAGGAAAAATTCGGTGGCAGGGGTGTGGGTTTTGTCCCAATAACCTCTGTTGTCGCTTCATTCCGAAGCACGATCAGGCATACTTTTTATGATGATTGGAAAGAAATCGATTTCAACAGTAAAGAAAGGAAATCGCATGCTCTTCCACCAAGTGGTCATGTTTTCGTAGTCGGCTCTCGCGATTCCCTTGAGAACCAAAATCAGGAGCCTGTCGAGGTTGCAACAGAGCAAAAGAAGCAAGAGGCTCCTTGGGTTCTTTATCAATCCTCATCATCTTATAAGTCGTTAAGTCCCTTTCAGGATATTCGACTTTTCTATGGAAATGCCACTGCTGCTGAATTGAAAGTGGATGTTTCGCTTGATAAGAACGAACCTCTAACGATTAGCCTTGAAGGCTCTTCGGTAATGAATGTTGTTACATTGAACAAGGGGGTTCCGGCTGATAAGGTCAGAATGAGTTTCATGTCCAATGCTCCAGTCGATATTTATGGTTGCTCCTTTGAAAGCGATTCGGGAGTATTCATCGATAATTACGCTTTCAGGGGAACCTCTGGTGCTCAATTGACTTCCTTGCCTGTCAGCGTCACAAACGAATTCGATCGTATCATGCAATACGATCTGGTGGTTTTGGAATATGGTCTCAACGTCTCGGATCAGAATACCACGGATGTCACATGGTATGTGAACAATATGATCAAATCCGTGAATCATATCCGGGCTTGTTTCCCGGCCGCTGATATCCTGCTTATCGGTGCTCCTGACAAAGGATATAAAAACGACGAAGGTGAAATAGTTACACAGCCGAGCATTCCTTTGCTCGTCGAGGCACAAAGGACTATTGCGAAAAATACAGGAATCGTTTTCTGGGATCTGTATTCAGCAATGGGTGGGTACAACACCATGAAATCTTGGGCGGAGGCTACTCCACCACTAGCCGGTAAGGATTACACGCACATGAGTCAGGGGGGTGCACGTAAGGTAGCACAGCTGCTATTCGATGAACTTATGAGGAAGTATGGTGCTTATGCAGACTAAACCCATCAATCGGTTCTATCGGATCATTTCCAGCTCACTTTTACTGATTGCGGGTACATTGCTTTTCATCAATCCTGCTTCAGGCCAGATGGCTACTTGGGAATCGCTGGTGAAATCTGTTCCATGTATCCGTGATTCGATGAACAGGATCAGTAACGACAGTGTGGTTTTGGGAAAGTTCTTTCAAAAGTTGCATTTGCTGGAGGAGAAATCGGTTCGAAGAATCAATATCGTCCATATCGGCGACTCTCATATCCAGGCAGATAATCTTTCAGGAACGTTACGTGAATTGCTTCAATTGAAATTCGGTAATGCCGGGCGAGGATTGGTTTTCCCATATGCCGTAGCTCGCACCAATAGCCAACGGGGAGTCCGGTCGAGCAGTACAGGTAGCTGGGAAAGTAAAAGAAGTGTCGTCCTTGATAATCCATTACCCATAGGAATCAGCGGATTCACCTTGAAAACTACTTCTCCCGATGCATCCATCCATATGAGTGTATCTGATGCTACTGGAATTGGTTATCGTTTTAACGCTGCTACTTTTTTCATGCCGAAGGGGAGGCGACAGTATGAAATGTATCTGACAGACTCGTCCGGACTCAAAATCGGTATGGAGAGAGAGAATGACAATTCATATGGATCTTACACTTCCTCATTTGAATTCATTGAGGCCATATCCGAATTCACCTTGAACTTCAAAGAAACTGACTCCATTCAGGATAATGCCGTTTTGCATGGAGTACTTTTGGAAAATGATTCCTCTGGAATACTGTATAATACCATCGGTGTAAATGGAGCTGAATTCAGACATTATTCTCTTGCAAGCGATTTCGAAGTAGAGTTACCTGCACTATATCCCGATCTTATCATCGTTTCCCTGGGTACGAACGAGGCTTATCCTATTGATTTTGATTCGACCTTGTTTCACTACAACGCATTGACGATGTTAAACGGTCTTCGCAAAGCATGTCCGTATGCTGAAATCCTGATAACCACCCCTCCAGATTATTATAGAGGTTCAGGGCGGCGCCGTATGAAAAACAAGGACATACGCGTTGTCAGGAATTGTCTGATAGACATTTGTACTAGCAATTCATTTGCCTGTTGGGATCTTTATGAGATTATGGGCGGGTATGGATCGATTTCGACCTGGTATTCCCGAGGTTTAGTGAATCGCGATTATCTTCACTTTCAAAAGAAGGGATATGAACTTCAAGGATTTCTTTTGTTTACAGCTTTGATGAAGGAATATGGTAAATGACATGATCGGATTTTGGGACAGATTGAAAGGATTGTTGGTCTATGATCCATCGCATCCGCTCTTGTTCAACAGTGGGTTCTTTTTATTGTCTTTTCTTTTTTTCTTGTTTTTTTATGTGCTACTAAGGAATAAGATCAGGCTTCGGATCATCTACCTGACACTTTTCTCGCTTTTTTTCTTTTACAAGGCATCAGGCATGTATTTTCTGTAGCGGCCAATAACAGCAACAGAAAAT
>JBJSZR010000626.1:0-2079 GCA_046090385.1 Bacteroidota bacterium | reverse complement strand
AAATTGACGAATGATTCCGCAGGCTTACATCACGCAATGGAGAAACCAGGTTCCCTGGCAAACCAACGAACAAGTTGAACAGGATTTGGTCATTTGCAGGGCTTTGGTGGAAATCTTCAAAGACGATTACCTTGCCGAAAGCCTTGCCTTCAGAGGTGGTTCCGCTTTGCATAAGATCTATCTCTACCCTCAACCGAGATACTCTGAAGATATTGACCTTGTACAGATCAGGCCGGAACCCATTAAAGAAACCATTCACCGATTGCAGAAAGCGCTAAAGTTTTTAGGAAAGTCGAATGTTCAACCGCGTAAGGATAACAACACCGTTTATTTCCGTTTCGAATCAGAATTCCCTCCGGTTCAAATGATGAAGTTGAAAGTTGAAACGAATTGCCGTGAGCACTTTTCGGTTTTAGGATGGGATAAGAAGCATTTTTCTGTCCAGTCGGATTGGTTCCATGGAGAATGTCATCTTACAACATACTCACTTGAAGAATTACTTGGGACAAAACTCAGGGCATTGTATCAAAGGAAAAAAGGCAGGGATCTGTATGACCTATGGAAAGCGATGACCACAGCACATGCCGATCCAAGGCGGGTCATACATTGCTATCATGAATACATGACTTTCTCATTGAAAAAAGCAGCTCCGAACAGAAAGCAATTCTTGATGAATTTGGAAGCGAAAAGGGCTGATTCGGAATTTTCCGGAGATACGAAAGCATTGTTACGACCTGAAGAGACCTATGATCAGGAATCGGCATTTGAGTTGGTGATTGAACGCCTGGTGAAGCTGATGTGAGTGGCGGATGCCATGAACTTAACCAGTGAACGAATCTCAAGGCCAAAATCCGTAATGGATCGATTTTTCGGAAACCACGGGTACGATAAACGAAAAAAGTCACAACAAGACCCATAAATTCCGGCTAAAGCTGTTTTACATTCTGGCTAACCCGGGACAGTAAATAAAAGCCAAAGCCCTGTTAATAAATTGATTAACAGGGCTTTTGGCGGTCCGGACGGGAGTTCAGCCGTGGTTATTAAATACTTCACTTTCCGGAAATCTAATCGGTCAGTGCAAGCCTCAATTTTTAAAGCGGTGTAGTTCAGAGGTTGATCAAGAAGATCGTCGACATGGTAGTCTACAAGTATAAAATAAAGAACCGCGTATTATTTTTGATATACAATGGCCAGTAGTTTATCTGCTATGATCTTGTAACGTTCTACCTGTGTTTCATAAAATAAATTTGCGATGACAGCCTCTTGTAATACTCTATCATTTAAAATGCTTTCAAATTCTAATTGTAGATATTTTCTTACATCCTGTGGAGAATTGATGATTTGTTCAACAAGGTCGATTCGGTTATCAAGGATGTAGGTGATGTCTTCGAAATCTTTACTTGCCCGTGGTTCTTTGGCACCACGGTCATGAAAGGCACTGAATTTTGTTGCTAAGAAATAGGCTAACGGCAGAATGCGTATTTGCTGCGCTTCTACCTTTAGTTTTTCGACTTCTTTAAATCCCGGTGCGAACCATTGATCAGCTGGTGCCCATCCAACTGCTTTTGTAGACATTACATCAACTGTAATATCATCGTACATAAATCTGCACATGACGTTAGCATCCGATGTCTGGGAAAAACCTTTTTCATTTAGTAGTATTCGGAGATTTTCCAGCTCTGCCAAGGTTAAGATTTCTAAAGTAATATCAATGTCCTTTGTCGGACGGATATCTTCTGCTGCAGGATCATTGATGTATACACTTACAATAGCTCCACCAACATATACAACACGATCATTTAACTCTCCAAGAGCTTTTGCTATTTTACCGATTACTTTTAAATTGATTTGTGTATTCTTCATTTTAATTTCTTCTCTAATTCTTCAAAGGCGATTTCGCGTTCTCTTTTTTTTCCTATCCTCAATGCGTCGGTCAGTGAAAGTAGTTCGTATAGTTCCTTGTCTTTCATACAAGCAGCCGGAACCGATGGGTGAAGTGGCTGGATACTTTGGCCACGGAGATTACCTTCTGCCCAGCTCCATACATAATTCTCATTGCTGTGTATCAGTTTTTTCAAT
>JBJSZR010000625.1:0-1533 GCA_046090385.1 Bacteroidota bacterium | reverse complement strand
TTATCATCAAGCGCAAGGCATAGTTCATCCAGCCAATCTTTACTATTGTATTTCCCGTAGTTTTCTTGTGTATTTCGGGTATGACGGAAGATTAAATTGCCAAATGGCTTGAAAAGCGGTAAATTTATAATTAAGTCATGCTCATGAAAAAAATCTGCTGTTTCTTTCTTTTATCAGGATTTGCAATTTTATCGGTTAACGTCTTTGCTCAGTCCACGTGCCGCAGCGCCTACGACAGCAACTTCAATAACGACTACCAGGGTACCAGTTACTTTCCCGGACCGATGACGGTTCCGCTGAATACTCCTTTTAACGGTGCGATCGAGATCAGTAATGACGTCGACTATTACAGGTTCTATATCACCACATCCGGTACCATCAAGCTTTCTTTGCTGAATCTTCCTGCTAATTATAATCTGAAATTGGTCAACGATCTGGGTTACTCCATAGCTACTTCCGCTAATTCAGGTACCGCGAACGAAGTGATCACCTTCGCGGTCACCGGTGGAAAGTTCTATTACGCTTTGGTCTATCCCGCCAATAAGAGGACGTTCACTGCGACGGCTTGTTATACTCTTAATATCGCTACCATCACTGCCACCAGGATGATGGCGCCTGGAACTGATGTCTACTCACAAAAGACCGACGATATCAGGTTGTATCCGAACCCTGCTTCCGGTTCCGTCAATTTGGAACTTCAAGATGTCGAAGGAACCGTTCGGATCACGATCATGAATCTTTTGGGTGAAAAGATTTTCGATCAGTTTTCTGAACAGAAGAACCTCCGGATTGACCTATCCGCACTCCAGGCAGGATTATATCTCGTTAATGTCATAGGTGTGAACGGCACAGTAATAAGGGAGAAGTTGATTCTCAAGTGATCGTTGAGATTGCTTCCACCTGCTTCTGATTACGGGCATATCCGGTATGAGAAAAGTGCACTGGTCCATTTGACGATTGATGAAGCTTTTTCTTTTTTTTCTTTTCCTGCTTATCGCATCATGTTCAAATGCTGCAGTGCTGGTCGTGGATTTTACTCCCTACAACTGTTCGACAGCCGGATATGACACATCCGTTCATTTCAGATCCGGTGACAGGATTATTTTTGTGAATCATACCACCGGACCTTTTTCCGCTTCTTTTTTTTGTGCAGTGAATGGTGTTACCGTCGATACGGTCTCTGCTGCTCCGGGTGATACGCTTATGGACCGGTTGCTGAGTCCCACTGATACTCTGATCACTATCCATGTATGGGCAATGCCCGGAATGTGCTACGGACAACGTTTCCATTTGGAGCTGACAACGGATGCGGGCATAGCGAACGAAATTCCTTTATGGAACCTAAGGGGACGCTTCGTTTCCTTCAGTGAAATGGATGCCGAAGCTGAAATGGTCATTTCCGATCTACAGGGGCGACCACTTGCCGTTGCCTTGATTCCTGCCAGGAAATGTTCTGTATTCCGCATACCCTCTTTTGCAGCAGGAATCGTACTTGTTTCCATTCGTACCAGGTGGAGGTCCTGCAGCTATTTG
>JBJSZR010000624.1:0-4796 GCA_046090385.1 Bacteroidota bacterium | reverse complement strand
GAAAAACCATCGTCAAAGAATGGCTCTTTCAGTTGCTACGTCCCGATTTCTCCATCGTAAGAAGCCCTAAAAGCTATAATTCCCAGGTAGGCGTTCCGCTTTCCATCTGGCAAATGAATGACGACCATCAACTGGCGTTGTTCGAAGCCGGCATTTCCCGTCCCGGTGAGATGGACCGGCTGGAAAAAATCATACTTCCCACGATCGGATTGATAACGAATATCGGTGCGTCACATGATGAGAATTTCACAGATAGATCGCAAAAAGTGCATGAGAAATTCTCCCTTTTCACCCACGTCAAGTCGCTGATATATTGTCGTGATTATCCTGAAATACACTCCGATCTCCAGGCATTGTCGGCAAAGCGACCCGATCTGAAGACCTTCACTTGGTCCAGACGTACCAAAGCGGACCTTCAAATCGGTCGTATCACCAAATCAAGTGACGAAACCGAAGTGCAAGGCGTTTATGAGAACAGGTTCCTCAGTATCAGTATACCCTTTACGGACGATGCTTCGGTGGAGAATGCAATACATTGCTGGTCACTGATGCTCTATCTCGGAGTAGATCCTCATACCATTTCTGAACGTATGCAGTTTCTGAGCCCGGTCGCCATGCGACTTGAAATGAAGAACGGCATCAACCAGTGCTCAGTCATCAATGACAGTTACAACTCGGATCTCGGTTCGCTTACAATAGCACTGGATTTTCTCCGACAGCAAAAGCAACATTCCCGCAGGACACTTATTCTTTCCGACATACTTCAGAGCGGTAAGAACGATGAAGCCCTCTACCGGGAAGTTTCAGACCTTCTTGATTCGAAGCAGGTGAGCCGATTATTCGCTATCGGTCCGTCTTTACTGAAACAAAAACATCTCTTCAGGATTCCTGCAGAATTCTACGAAACCACTGAGGAGTTCCTCAAGGTTTTTTCGAATATCACATTCCGCGAAGAGGCTGTATTATTGAAAGGTGCCAGACCATTCGGATTTGAACACATCGGCAAACTGCTACAGCAGAAGGCACATGAGACGGTTCTCGAAATCAATCTGAACGCACTGGTCCACAATCTGAATTATTACAAATCCAGACTGAAGCCTGCCACAAAGATCATGGCTATGGTAAAAGCGACTTCTTATGGTAGCGGTAGCCATGAAATAGCCAATATCCTGCAATTCCATCATGTCGATTATCTGGCAGTCGCCTATACCGATGAAGGTGTGGAATTGCGCAAAGCCGGAATCACCTTACCGATCATGGTCATGAATCCGGAGGTGCAGAGTTTTGATGCGATGTTACGTCACGATCTCGAGCCTGAGATCTATAACTTCCGGTTGTTGAATCAGTTGAATGATTTCCTGAAAATGCAATCGGGAAGTCCGTTCAAGATCCATTTGAAGCTGGATACAGGTATGCATCGACTTGGATTTGAAGAGTCGGAGATCAGTGAGCTGATAGTTCGCTTGAAAAACAATCGTCAGGTACGTATCCAATCCGTATTCACCCACCTAGTCGCCTCTGATGAGGCCGAGCACGATGGCTTTACAGGTCGCCAACTGGAAAGGTTCCGTGCAATGTGCGATTTAGTGACAGCTGCATACGATTACCCTATTCTTCGTCATGCATTGAACTCAAGCGGGGTTTTGCGCTTCAGTGAGGCACAGTTCGACATGGTAAGGATCGGAATCGGATTATATGGCTTTGCAGCCACTTCTCACGAGCAACAACAGCTTCAACAGGTGGCAACGCTGAAGACCGTCATTTCACAGATCAAAAACGTTCCGGCGACGGAAACCGTTGGATATGGTCGCAAAGGAATCTTGCAACGTGACACCCTCGTTGCAACCGTTGCAGTGGGTTATGCTGATGGCATCGATCGCAAACTGTCCAACGGCGTGGGAAAGATGCTCGTGAACGGAAAGCCTGCGCCGATCATCGGCAATGTATGTATGGACATGTGCATGTTGGACATCACAGACATACCTGCAAAAGAAGGTGATGAGGTCATCGTGTTCGGACCGGACCTTTCGGTCGCTGAAATGGCCAAATGGTTGGGCACGATTCCCTATGAGGTTCTCACGGGCATCTCGCAACGCGTCAAACGCGTTTACTTTCAAGAGTGATATCAGAAGAAGCGTGGTAGTTTTTGAATGCCGTATTTCCTCTCACCACGTGGAATGCCGGGAATGTAATTCAATGTGATTTCCCATGTGTTGGCGGTCGCCAGTCGCGAAAGCTTTCCGTTTCCTATATCGTAGGAGAAGCCCACACCGAAATTGTAATAGTTGAAGCGTACAGTAGCGATTATGGATTCCTGGAGGCGGTAGAATGCACCGAAATCCACAAAAGCCTCTTTCTGGTAATTGGTATAGATTGATTTCATCCGGACTTTATTCCTCAAATATCCGCCCAGCATGATCTGCTTCTGGTTGCCTTGTATTTGAGCAAGCAAACGAGGATTGAAAAACCGTTCATGTTCCCTGTCTAGTGAGATGTCGGCACTGCTGTGAACAGTGAGCTTTCTCAGATACAGGTTTTCGGTATTGGGAGGGAAGAAACTGATGTTCGGTTTAAGAAGGTGAGAAACACTCATCCCGGCCGAAAAGCTGTTGAATCCATCAGGAACATAGAAATAATGTGCCCCGAATTGGATATCGGGATAAGAGAAAGAGGGAAGGTTGATGGTTTCAGTGGATGCTATGGTCGGGTCGAAATTATTTCCATTCCACTGCTCATCCCAAGTGGCCTTGGACATGTCAACGGATAGTTGATCAAGTCCTCCCTGTACACCGAATGAAATCCAGTGTCCGGCTTTTTCATCGATGGCTGTCGTATAAGATAATGCCCCCTCGATGATCGTCTTTTTGAAATTTACAGCCCCAGCCTTGTCCTGATAGAACATCAGACCTGCACCGAAGAATTTGTTATCGATACGTTTTCTCGCAAGCATCGCTTCGGCGGAGAAGTAAATCGTCTTATAGCCTTCGCCGATACCGGTCCACTGACTACGGTAAGTGTTCGCGAAGCGTGCCGATCCGTCGAATACACCTGTAAGCGCAGGGTTAATGGCCTGTGGAGTATTGTAGTATTGGGAGAAATGAGGATCCTGGGCGGTGGATGGTGATGCCATCGTTGCGAGTACCATTGAAAGTACGCAGCGCCAGGCGAGAAGCGGAAGTCTGGATGAGCTTTTCATGGATCAGCGTAACAATGACACTGTACCGGTGGTGGTAAGTGGGGTTTGGTTATCATAGACCAGCGATGCCACCCAAGTGAAAACGCCGGGATTAAGGTCTTTGCCCTTGTATTTTCCATCCCATCCTATCAACGGATCTTCTGTTTCGAAGATCAGCTCACCCCATCGGTCGAATACACTGAAACGGATTTTACTGAAATTGTTTCCGCGAACAAACAAATAATCGTTCCGACCATCGCCATTGGGCGAGAAGACATTGGGAACATAAATGCTGTTGTCGAACAAAATGGTCACAGTCACCTGCCGTGTCGTTGAGCAACCGGTTCCGTCGGAAATGGTGCATGTATAAGTGGTGGTAGTAGCAGGTGTTGCAATCGGATTGGGCACATTCGTGGCGTCAAGGCCTGCGGCCGGCGACCAGTTGTAAGTTGCACCACCACCGGCAGTCAGCTGATAGCTTTCGCCGAATGCCATCGAAGTGTCCGGCCCTGCGAAAGCGGACGGTACACTCTCAATCCTTATATAGGAGTAAAGTGTGAGTGTATCGCTTCCGTACTGATTGGTGACTATCAATTGAACGTCGTATAGTCCGTCTTGAGGATACCGAACGCAAAGTGGATTCTGCACATCGTAATCGGCCTGGGAAGCCCCTGGAAAATACCACGACCAGGTGGTAGTAGAATCCGTATAGAGTGACTGGTCTGTGAAATTAATGCATTGGTTATTACAAGCCTGTACACTGCTTGCAACAAAAGCCACTTGGGGAAGAGGACAAGATTGCACGTCGATATACAATGATTTTCGAAGAGAATCGGTGCCGTATTGATTCTGTACAGTCAGTATAACATCGTATTGCCCCGGAGCAGGGTAGCAGATATTGGTGGGGTTTTGCTGATTGGAGGCCAGGACCGGAAATGCACCCGGGAACTGCCAAGTCCAACGGTCCGGATTGTTAAGCGACAGATCTATGAAATCGATACAGCCCCTTTCACAAAAAACCGTATCCGACGCTGCAAACGAAGCGACAGGTGGCGTACAACTGTTCACGGTGATCTGCTTCAATACCGTGTCTGTACCACTGGTGTTGAATGCAATCATATAAACATCATATGTGCCTGGATTCGGATAAACGATGCCAGTAGGATTCACTCCAGTAGCGTTTCCAGGTGTAGCACCTACGAAAAGCCAACCCCATGCGGACGCTCCTGTTGTGACAGCAGTGAAATCGACACTGTTTCCTGCACATATGACGAAATCGCTATCCGAGCAAGTGAAATCCGAATTACTCGGAGGTGGCACGTTGATCAGTTGGATTTCATCGACTGCGAATGCCGGTCCGATTCCCGTACCGCCTTCACCGTTTACCCACGTGAAACCGATACGCACGTTTTGATTGTTTGATGCGGAGGCAGGTAGCGACAGGATTTTCTGTGTCCACACCGCAGCGCCAAGACTGCATGCGAATGTCGGTGTAGGAGTATCGATGGTTTGCCAGGAGGTTCCGTCGAAGTATTCGACTTTGCAATAGTCATCGTTCGGGATACCGCCAAGGATGTACGTGAAGGAAAGTTGTACGTTTGTTTTCCCCGTGCAATTGATG
>JBJSZR010000623.1:0-1399 GCA_046090385.1 Bacteroidota bacterium | reverse complement strand
GATGATTCCGTCGGATCGGAGCCGTCGGTGGTATAGCGGATGACGACGGTGGAGTCAGGATGGCTCATGAATACAGCCTGTGAATCGGTATAGAAGCCACCGGGTATGGAAAAAAGTGGTTTTTGCCTTAGCGCACCGAGAAGTGCAATCGCACTGTTGTTACTGGCTACCGGTGTGGCGCTTGAAAGGTATGTTCCATTTCCATTTCCACTTGGCAGCCTGCCAAACGAAATATCGGCAGGCATATAAACTGCAGCAACGAAATCGATCACTGCAGTTGGGCTTGACAGATAAATATCTTCACCCTGAGCGTCGATGGTGAAATTGGTATGGAATGGTGAAGAGATCCGGTTTTTATTGGAGCACCAGATCCGCAAGTATCCTCCGGCAGGAAGATTCACTGATGGGAATACCCACTTGTTAAGAGAGTCCGGATTATCGGATAACTTATACCCTGTCAGGTTGACTGATACTCCTGTGGTATTCGTTAGCTCGATCCAATCAGAATAATCGCCATCTGTATCGGCAATCGTCTTCTGATTATTGGCCATGATTTCGTTGATGACGATCTGGCCACTCACTTCCACCGATAGAAATGAAAATAAAAGCGAAAAAAATACCAGGAAAACGGGTCTCATGTGGGGTTTAAGCCCTGAAATTTCCAGAATCTTGATCAATGGTCGGGTCGGGTCTTGGTAAGAATATCCTCAACGGCCTGTTGAGTGGAAAGTTTCATTTCTGTTTGTCAAAAACCAGGTATGAAGAACTTGGAATAAACACAGCCAAATCGATCAAAAGCTTCAGATATATTAGTGGTTATGAATTTGGGTATGATTAGCCATTTGAAAACAATCGTTTTTCTAGTATTGATAGTTGAAACGACCCCATCCGCTTTCAGCCAAAAACCAGCTGATAACATCGTAATCAAACATGTGGATGCCGCCACCTTCCAAAAGCTTTCAAAAACGCTGAGCTACGTGATAGTGGATGTAAGAACGCCCCGGGAGTTCTCGGAAGGCCACCTTGTGGGTGCGCAGAATCTTGATTTTTCAGGAGACGATTTCACTTCTTCGATCGCGAGTCTGGACAGAACTTCCAATTACCTTGTCTATTGTAATAATGGCCGGAGAAGTGCGATGGCAACAGAACAGATGAAAGATGCAGGATTCATGAAAATCACAGACCTGAAAGGTGGTATCACGGCCTGGAAAGAGGCTCGTCTACCTCTGGCTCATTAAAATCAAGAAGCGTCGGATAATTGCTGATGTATTTGAACGAACGATATTAATGAATACATTTCTGAAAAATCAACTACGACATGACACTTCTCATCATCGTTTTCCTGGTACTCATAACCATCTTGTTTTCTTTGACGACCATTCAGCAAGGTATGGTCGGA
>JBJSZR010000622.1:0-2705 GCA_046090385.1 Bacteroidota bacterium | reverse complement strand
ACAGCCCGGCTTGCAAAAAAACAAGGAATGAATCCGACTTTTTTGGATGCCGAGCAGGATATCCAAGCCTCCATCGATTACCTGTATGAAAAATACGGAAAACCGGTGATTGTAATGGGAAGCTCCTATTCAGCTTCACTTGCGTTGAAATTGTCCAATCATAATCCCAAAGTGCTGGGTGTTGTTGCATTCAGCCCGGGCGAATATTTTTCTGACAAGACCTATATCAGGAAAAGCATGTCAGGTTTCGATAAACCTCTTTTAGCCATCTCATCCAAAGCGGAATCGTCTTCGGTAAAGTCATTGATCTCCGATGCAGGCTCTGTCTTGAAAATCCAATACGTACCAAAAAACGCCGGCGATCACGGATCAAAGGTGCTGTGGTCATCCTTCAAAGGCAACGAGGAATACTGGATCGTACTGATGAACTTTTTGGACAAGCTCCGCTTCCTGGATTGATCATGCCATGAAGTCTTTCAGATCTGTTTTCTACTTTTTGTTTTTTTCTCTTTCAATGCTGAAAGCGACCGAATCAATCGCTCAGGCAAGAGTTACAACCGTCGGACTTTGCTACAAACCTATCTTCCCGGTGGACTTTCTTAGAACCGGACCGGTGTCCATCAAAAAGGAAAATGTACAGCTAACCACCGGGTTGAACAAGGGCTTTAGCGGTGGCATGGTGATCAGAAGAGGCTTTTCGGATCTGCTCGCCGGAGAAGCCGGTATTCAATACATTCGAAGGGACTACGACTTTTCCATAATTGACAGCAACGTCCGTATTGACCGAAGCTTCAGGACTATCGGCTATGAAATTCCCGTTTCGGCGATGGTATTCGTTCAGTTGGCCGAGAAGTTATTCATGAATGCATCTTTGGGTACCGGAATAGATGCATTCGCAAGCAGTGTGCGTACTTCAGAATCCACCTTCGAACAGATTGCAAAAAAAAGATACGTGGTTCAACCCATCATATCAGCCAATTTAGGTTGGGAATACAGGACAACCGGATCTGGTACGATTTATTTGGGAGCCACCTTTCATCGACCGATCAATTCCATCTACAACAACGGTGTGAATTACAGGAACAACGGGAAGGATGTCGTGCTGGTACAGGAACTTTCTGGAAGTTATATCACTGCGGATCTTAGGTATTACTTCCACGAGGATCCGGATGTGAAACGGAAGAAAAAGAAGGCGAGTAAGTGAATGCTTACTTCAACACCAACCTCTGCACTGTTCTAAAACCGGGTGTTGACAACTCCAGGAAGTAAATGCCAGAGGAAGTTTCAGGCAATCTGAATGTGAATCGGTTGGATCCGGATGCACGAAGATAGCCCATTGACACAAAACGTCCGGAAGGATCCATCAACTTAAATTCGAGTCCTTCAGTATTTCCTCCCTTTACCCTGATTTCAACTTGATCGGTTGCAGGATTAGGATAAACAAAAAACCTGTCATCCGTTGTATTTTCAATAATACCGGTACTGTTTGCGGTGACAATCATGGTGCCGTGATAGGGCAATGCATTATAGGCAGTTGCTGTCACATCCAGCGTGTCTCCGGCAACCAGTCCACTCACAGGAATCATCGCACTGCCGAGTAAAGACCATCCACGTGCCACGATGGATCCATTGTGTGAGAGGCATATGAGCACACCGTCATCACTGACCGCTGGTGTGAACTGTACAGCGTTATCGTCGATGTATAAAGGATGCTGTACAAAAAGCGAATGAGGTGTAGCTGTGCGTACCACCACGGAAGGATCGCCGAAGCAGGTCCATGTATCTGTCATATCGGAGCCCGCACTTCCGTACTGGTCATTCATGTGCATACAGCCATTCACAGAGATACCTCCGAATGTATGTCTCCGGTTTGCAGGATAACTTTCAACGAGAATGTCGACCATTTCGTCCTGGGCATCCATCGGTGGATCCCAAGACTGGTTGATGGTGGACATCAATGTGGCAAGTGCACCTATCGGAGCGTCTGTTGAATCCTTAGCACGCAACAACGCTTCAGCGAAACAAGTGTTACCCACGAAATTGCCATTAACACAAGCTACTGACCAGATGAAGGGCAAATGTCCTGCATTTGCAAGGGTGGCGACATCCTGAATCCGGAAGCCTGTCGTACCCAGACCGGAGGTACTTCCATGCCCGGTGTAAAGCATGATTCCACGGCCTGCATTGATGGATTGGTGAAGATCGGTCGCCGTCGGGCTTCCTGGCGCATCGGCCACACCTTGAGAACCGTCATACAACTCATCCACTGACTGATAGCCATAACCCAGCAGATCCTGGCGCATGTTGCGAGCATGCTCGTAATCCATCTCGTTATCATCGCCTGGACCTTGATCGGATGCGATACAAACACCGTTGGACTGGTACTGCAAAGAGGTATCAGGTCGTTGCTCGTACTCAAGTGTCCTGTAAATCTGGGTGGACAATTCGGATGAATTGGTCGCACTGAAACGACCAACAATCACCTCTGCATAGGAATCGTTGCCGGAGATGTATCCGTACGAAGGATCCGAGTCGCCGGAACCCGCGGAAAATGAAGGAATCTGGTTATCGTCCCCCACCAGCAATAAAAATGTAAGACCGTTTGTGTAATAATAATTCGAAACGAAAGCGCGTATGTCAGCGGCGGTAGCACCTACTTGCTGCATTGAAACCATTTCAGTTCGCTGGCCCTTGCGGTTTTTCCA
>JBJSZR010000621.1:0-1002 GCA_046090385.1 Bacteroidota bacterium | reverse complement strand
TAAATCCTGAGAAGTGATCAGCCGCGGTTATTCCTGATTATTTCGTGGATATGCTTTGCAACAGCATCGGTTTCATCCGGTTGAAACCATTCGTAGTTCCCTTTGTTTCTGAACCAAGTCAGTTGCCGTTTCGCATAATTCCTCGAATGTTGTCTGATCAGGTCTTTAGCTGTTTGAAGGTCTGTTTGCCCGTCCAGGTATCCGAAAAGTTCTGTGTATCCGACCGTTCGTAAGGTCTGCAGTTCCTTGTATTGTAAAAGACTTCTCACTTCATCCAGCAATCCCTGCTCCATCATTCTATCCACGCGAGCATTTATTCTTTGATAGAGCGTTTCGCGCTCAGGAGTAACTGCAACCAGGATGGATTGGAAAGGTCTCTCTATCACCTTTCTTGAACGTAAGCTTGAAGCAGGTACACCTGACGTCTTGCATATCTCCAAAGTCCGGATAAGTCTGACAGGGTTTTGGAGATCGATGGATCGGGCCGATTCGGGGTCAATTTTCCATAACATCTCCTGAAGTGCTCCAATACCATCATCCAAAAGCGATTCTTCCAGGCTTTTACGCACTTTCTCATCCCTGGCTGGAAGGTCATCGATTCCTTTGATCAATGCATCCAGATAAAGTCCACTTCCACCTACGGCTATTGCGAGCGGTTTTTCAATGAAATATTCAGTGAGAAGTTCGAGGGCCTCCTTCTCGAAGCGGTGGATATCGAATGGATTGAAAATGCTGCAGTTATCAATGAAATGATGTCTTACAGCAGACAACTGCTCCTTGGACGGTTTTGCTGTACCGATTGAAAGCTCTTTATAGAATTGACGGGAGTCGGCGGAGATGATTTCACAGTCGAACCGCTTTGCAAGCGCAACAGCAAGATCGGTTTTTCCGGCAGCCGTAGGGCCTCCGATTACGATCAGATGCCTCTCAATGGACATGAATGAATGGAACCATGCTCAAAGCAATCGTATGAATCAATACTCATCGCGCTCACCGGATTCT
>JBJSZR010000620.1:0-4648 GCA_046090385.1 Bacteroidota bacterium | reverse complement strand
ACACAACATTGGACTTTGAGGGCTCAATGGACCATAATCTGTACCGATTCTACAAAGGATTCGGTTCAACGGAAAGCGTATATTTACGAATCAGAATCAACCGGCTTCCGTTTCCATTACGATTGCTCAAACGACCGCTATGACCACCGTACATAATCTAGGCAAAAGCAACTCCCTTATCAATCAGTTCGTTTCTGAACTTCGTAATGTGGAAGTCCAGCATGACCGCATGCGGTTCCGTCGTAACCTGGAGCGAATCGGAGAAATAATCGCTTATGAAATAAGCAAGCTGTTGCCCTATAAAGAAGTGGAAGTAACCACACCTCTTGGATGCGCTATCATGCAGATTCCTTCGGAGCAACCCGTTTTGGGCACCATACTCCGTGCAGGTTTGCCGTTACACCAGGGGTTGCTTAATTATTTCGACCACGCGGATAATTCCTTCATAAGCGCCTACAGAAAACATCACAAGGATGGCAGCTTTGAAATCGCCTTGGAGTATGTATCGAGTGCATCACTTGAAAACAGGACACTGATTCTTTGCGATCCCATGCTGGCCACCGGGTCATCCATCGTAATGACGTACAAAGCGATGTTGGAAAGAGGAATACCACGCCACACTCATCTTGTATGTGCCATAGCAAGCTCCCAGGGTATTGAACATGTAAAAAGTCATCTTTCAGAAAACGTGACGATCTGGGCTGCTGCAATCGATGACGAGCTGACGGCTCAATCTTATATCGTACCCGGACTGGGTGATGCCGGCGACCTGGCCTTTGGAGAAAAACTATAAGATGTTTTTTTGCGAGGTAAAGAGCAAACTTATCCATTCATTATCGTGAACGAGTTCCTGCAAATCATAACGCTGATACTTATCAGCAGCGTGAAGTTCTCTTTCGGAATACCCTTCGTTTCCATTTCAGAGAAATATCATTTCAACTGGTGGCAAATGAACCTCTATGCAACCATCGGTGGCATCTTAGGTGTTGTATTTTTCATGTATTGCAGTGAATGGTTGATGATGATGTGGGACAAGTTGAAGGAGTACTTCTTCAACCGAAAGTTGCAGCGACAATTGTATTCCAAGCCTGTAGCGGATGTTGATGATCCTTTAGAAATCAAGTATGAATTCATCGACAGCAAAAGACCACCGAAAAAAATATTCTCCCCAAGGACCAGAAAGATGGTAAGCTTATGGAACAAGTACGGCCTCATCGGTCTTTCCGTATTGACTCCGGTTTTTTTATCCATTCCTATCGGCACTTTCTTCATCACCAGGCTGGAACGTGACAAACGCAAGATCGTGACCTATCTTTCTATTTCTGTTTTCCTTTGGTCGCTTGTACTTACCACGCTGTTCCATTATGCGAATATCAGAAAGTTCGAAGATCTGATTTCATGAACGGAATCCGCCATATCTTCTTCGACCTGGACAATACGATCTGGGACTTTGAAAAAAGTTCTCATGCTACGTTATCGGAGCTTTTTGAGAAATATGAGCTCACCAGTCTTGGTGTGAAATCATTTGAGCAGTTCCATACTGCGTATAAGCATCGGAACGAACTCCTGTGGGAAGAATACAGGCTTGGCAAGATCGATAAAGCCACATTACGCGACAAAAGGTTCGCTTTCACATTTTGGGATATGGGACTAGATCCCGAAACAGCGCCCGAAGGCTTGGCAGATGACTATGTTTCCATTGGCCCAAGAAGGAGTCATTTATTCCCCCATGCACATGAAACGCTGACGTATCTGCAGAAAAAATATGATTTGCATATCATCACCAACGGTTTTTTGGAAGCGCAGACCATCAAAATGGAGGCGGCAGACCTCAACAAATATTTCAAAGAAATCATCATAAGCGAACAGACTGGATACAAAAAACCCGATATCAGGATTTTCAGATACTCCATGGAAAAAGCAGTGGCTTACGAGGAAGAGTGCCTGATGATCGGCGACGGCTTGGAAGTGGATGTCATCGGTGCGCAAAAGGCAGGTTGGAAGGCGATATATTTCAACCCGAAAGGACTGGTGCACGATGCGAGTCCGGAAGCCGAGATCCGCAGTCTGGAGGAGTTGACGGAACTACTGTAAAAAAAATCCTCATCAAACTTGATTAGTTTGATAAGGATGCTTTATGTTGTGCTGACAGCGTCAGCACTTTAATCACTTGTCAGACTTGACTTCCGACTTTTCAGTAGAGCCATGGCTGCAGCCGGTTTTGGCTTCTGCCTTGTCATGAGAACAAGATGCCTTGGCTTCTTTGGAACAACCGCTTTTTGCGGCAGCATCTTTTGAACAGCATGACTTTCCTTTTTCAGCAGAGGCTTCTTTTTTACAGCAAGACTTGCCTTCCTTCTTGTTACAGGATTTTACGGGCTCGTCAGCCATTACGTTCAATGACACCAAGCCTGCAATGGCGATAAGAGAGAGGAACTTTTTCATTTCAGTTTGTTTTGATATACCTAAAGATACGACTTCTGGCATGCGAAAGCAATATGGCGAAAAGGAGTATAACAAGGGTCATAAAACCACACTGATCGGATAAGGCCATAAATTCGTTTTTCAGGCTGAATTCGAATTATTTCATCAGTTATATTAAACCTTAGAACGACTGGCTACCTTTGTCTCAACGATGGACATTTACGAAAATATCAAAGTAGCCCGACAGAGTATCCGCAGTCAGCGGTTACGGACTTCACTGACTGCACTGATCATCGCTATCGGAATCATGGCACTTGTTGGCATTCTCACCGCTATTGATGCACTGAAAGTATCTATCAGTTCCAATTTCCAGCGGATGGGAGCCAACTCATTCACCATACAAAACAGAGGAGTCAGTATCCGTATCGGCAGCAAGGGGAAACGCGCCAAGCGTTATAAGCCTATCGATTACTTCCAAGCGACTCGCTTCATGGATCAGTATTCGTTCCCATCCACTGTATCAGTGTCGACGATCGCCAGCTGGAACGCTACCGTCCGGCATGAAGAGACAAAAACAAATCCGAACATTCAAGTCATGGGTTGCAATGAGAATTATCTTGCCACTGCGGGCTATGACCTTGCATCTGGAAGAAACTTCTCTGGACATGAGGTTCAATTCGGAGAAAATGTCGTGATACTAGGACGGGACGTCTCGGAGAAGTTATTCCCTTCATCGGACCCCTTGGATCAGTTGGTTTCCATCGGAAACAACAAGTATCGTGTGGTAGGCATTCTGAAAGAAAAGGGATCTGCCATGGGATTTGGCGGCGACAAAGTGTGTCTGTTGCCTCTTGTGAATGTGAAACAGAAATTTCCTAAAGAGAACATGTCATTTGCCATCAATGTGAGCGTTCGCGAGATCAAAATGATGAATGCAGCGATCGGGGAAGCGACAGGAGTGTTCAGGGTTGTAAGAGGATTGCGGATCGGCGAGGAGAACACTTTTGAGATAACAAAAAGCGATAGCATCGCCAATATGCTGATAGGGCAGATAGGGACTGTGACTATTGCAGCAACCCTGATAGGTCTGATCACTCTATTGGGAGCAGCGATTGGATTGATGAATATCATGTTGGTGAGTGTTACGGAACGTACGCGTGAAATCGGAATACGCAAAGCGCTTGGAGCTACTCCAAAGGTGATACGGCGACAGTTCCTGATCGAAGCCATTCTCATTTGCCAAATCGGCGGAGTTTTAGGCATCTTCTTAGGAATCATGGTAGGAAACACCATGTCACTACTGCTCGACTCTGGCTTCATCGTGCCATGGAAATGGATTTTTTCCGGCCTTATCCTCTGCTTTGGCGTCGGTATTGTTTCAGGATATTACCCAGCATCAAAAGCGGCTAAGCTGGACCCGATTGACGCGTTGAGATATGAGTGAAAATCAAGCAATAAGTGAAAAGTGAAAAGTCAAAGGTTAAGTTGATTTTGTGCGATGAGAATTCCGAAAATCTATCATGTCGGTGCGCTGAGGTTTGATCAAGCATCATTGAAAAAGTAAAAGAAAAAAGTCATAATTCAGTTGGTTTTGTGTGATGCGATTTCCAGTTGATGATTTGCGTGATGTATTTTCCAAGCATGCTGACCGGGCAAAAGCTTCTGCCATGTCAACATACATGAAAGGTCATTTTTCATTTCATGGTATACAAAAGCCACTCCGTAGCGAATTACAAAAGCCATTCATACAGGAATTCAAAAAACAGAAGATCGATGAATGTCATTCGATCATTGAAAAATTATGGATGCAAGAGGAGCGGGAATATCAATACACAGCCATGGAGTCATTAATGGCGGTGAAAAAGAAATGGACACCTGCGACTTACGATCTTGCTGAAAAACTCATCGTGACCAAATCGTGGTGGGATACGGTTGATTTGTTGGCAGCCCGCGTAGCAGGTCATTTTTTATTGAAATACCCGGTGGAATTCCGTGAAATGATGATCGCGTATTCATTATCTGAAAACATCTGGTTGAACAGGACTGCATTGATCAGCCAGCTGTTTGCCAAAGACAAAACCGATACAACATTATTCGAATCGGTATTTCTGAATTGTCATCATAAAACGGATTTTTTCATCCAGAAAGCCATCGGTTGGGCGTTGAGACAATACTCTGCGACTGATCCTGAATTTGTGAAGCGTTTTGTGGCTGTAAACGCCAT
>JBJSZR010000619.1:0-6473 GCA_046090385.1 Bacteroidota bacterium | reverse complement strand
TCGAAGTGACCGATGTTGCAAACAACTGCATTGTGCTTCATCGATTTGAAATGACGGTCTGTAACGATGTTGACGTTGCCGGTAGCCGTTACGATGATGTCAGCTTCCTTCACTGCATCGTCCATCTTCTTGACCTCATATCCCTCCATAGCTGCCTGAAGAGCACAGATCGGATCGATTTCGTTGACAATCACGCGAACCTTGGAGTCGCGGAGTGAGTCAGCAGAGCCTTTGCCCACATCACCAAAACCGGCTACGACCGCAACTTTACCAGCCATCATGAGATCGGTCGCACGACGGATAGCATCAACGAGCGACTCTCGGCAACCGTATTTGTTGTCGAACTTTGACTTGGTGACAGAATCGTTCACATTGATAGCCGGCATTGGAAGAGTACCATTCTTCATCCGCTCGTAAAGACGGTGAACTCCCGTCGTGGTTTCTTCTGAAAGACCTTTTATGCCTGAAACCAGTTCCGGAAATTTATCCAGGACCATATTGGTGAGATCACCACCATCATCAAGAATCATATTCAGAGGCTTACGGTCGTCACCGAAAAACAGTGTCTGCTCGATACACCAATCGAACTCCTCGTTATTCATGCCCTTCCATGCGTATACGGAAATACCTGCAGCAGCGATCGCAGCAGCAGCATGATCCTGTGTGGAAAAGATGTTGCAAGAAGACCACGTAACCTCAGCACCCAGTTCAACAAGCGTCTCGATAAGAACAGCCGTCTGGATGGTCATGTGTAGGCATCCGGCGATACGGGCCCCTTTGAGAGGTTTTTTGGAGCCATACTCCTCACGAAGAGCCATGAGTCCAGGCATTTCGTCCTCTGCCAATTTGATTTCTTTGCGGCCCCACTCGGCCAATGAAATGTCTTTTACTTTGTATTTCACGGTTTTTTCCACGGCTGTTTGTGCCATAACTTGTTGATTTTTATAATGATGCTAATGAATTTCCTAAAGCCGAAGGTACGAAATACACCCCGTAAGTACAAACGGCTTTGTTAGGTGATTTGACAGGCAGAGGGGTAACTTGCACTCCGATAAAACACACGGATATGCCGATTGTTCACAAATTCGAGAGCGATTTTTACCGACTTGCAGTATGGTCGTCCGTTGAACCGGAGTCTGAGTTATACAATGGTCTTGAATTGTCCTCTTCGGACCAGAATTTTATTGAATCAGTAAAGAGTCCGACTCGCCGACGGGAAATCCTGACAGTCCGCAGACTTCTTCAAGCCTTGGCCGGAGCAAATGAGCAATTGAGCTATAATGCATCTGGCAAACCCGAGCTCGAGGGTGGTGGCCATGTTTCGATTTCCCACTCAAAAGAAATGATCGCCATGATCATCTCTGAAAAACATCCTGTTGGTATCGACATCGAAGCTAAACGTCCTAAAATTGAAAGAATTGCTGAAAGGTTCTTGTCAAAAAATGAGATCTCTGTCTGGGGTGATCAGCTGAATCAAACGGATCTTCATCTGATCTGGGGAGCGAAGGAAGTTCTGTTCAAATTATACAGCAAAGGTGGTGTGGACTTCAAGAACGATATGTTTATCGATCCACCACCGACAAGTGAAGCAACGAGTCTTTCAGCCCACTTTTCAAAAACCGATATGAGATTCGATGTAGATATACACTTCAAAAATCTTGATGGGTTTCTGATGACTTGGGCTGTCAAGTGTTGAGTTTCTCCTTCCTAAATTCCGTATCTTTAACAAACATGGTGTACCGTAGAATCCAACAGGCTCGTTCTGACAACCGCCCGATGTTTGCATTACTCATCGATCCGGATCGGCATACCCCGGAATCACTAGTTTCATCGGCCAATGCAGCCGTTGGTGCAGGTGTTGACCTGCTGCTTTTGGGAAGTTCCATCCTGCTTGAAAACGGAACCGCAGAGGCCGCAAAATCAATCAAGTCAGTCTGCGATTTGCCGGTGGTTCTCTTTCCGGGACATGGCATGCAAGTAACCAATGAAGCTCATGCCTTGCTTTTCCTATCGCTTATCAGCGGAAGAAATCCTGATCTGCTTATCGGTCAACATGTTCACGTAGCTCCTTCCATCAAGAGAAGCGGACTGGAAACGATTCCGACCGGCTATATGCTCATCGACAGTGGCGCTCCTACGTCCGCATCTTACATGAGCCAATCGGCTCCCATTCCTCACGATAAGGACGACATAGCTGCGGCTACCGCCATGGCTGGTGAACTGCTGGGTATGAAAACCAGCTACCTCGATGCCGGCAGTGGTGCTCGTTTTGCTGTCAGAGAAAGCATGATTGCAAAGGTCCGAACATCGGTGAATTTACCTTTGATCGTCGGAGGAGGACTGCGTTCGGCAGAACAGGTATCCAGGGCCTGTGAAGCCGGAGCTGATATGGTGGTGGTGGGTAATTCGGTGGAAAAGGATCCTGATTCCTTGTTTGACCTGACAGCCCCTATCAGAGCCTCTTACCGTTGAAGCTGACCACCGATCAGGCCTTGCGGCTTCGATTGGCATTCTCTCCAAACCGAAGTTTGAAGCGTCGGCTGAAATATGCAGGGTCCTTGAATCCAACCTTGTGAGCAATCTCCTGAATGCTGTCGGGTTGTGTCTTCAAAAGCGACAACGCTTTATCCAACCGCTGATTCTCGATGTAGTCCTGCAGATTCCTGCCCGTAAGTGTCTTGAAAAACTGGCCGACATAATCCTCCGAAACGAACGCGACATTCGCCAGGACCTTGTTGGATAAATCTTTATCCATATTCTCCTGAATGTACTTCACGATATCAACCAAACGCTTATCGGTCAGATACTCCATACGTTCCAGATACTTCTTATAGCCAGGCTGACTATCCATGTATCTGCACATCTGGATGATAATCTCTTCCATGTAGTTACGGATGATCTTGTCGCGGCCTAATTTGGACTGTTCAAATTCCAGTGCTATGTAACGTACCAGGTGACCGAACTCCACATCGGATTCAAGGGGAAACGGAGGAAGATCGAGTATTTCAAAAAAAGGAATCGCATCGTAAAGCAATACATCGAAAACCACAGAGACGATCACTTCCTTGTGCCTTGAAAGGTCGCTCAAACCGCTTATGGGATTTAGATACTTTCGACGCTGGTCTTCGTCATGGAACTCCTCAGGTGTCACACGTTTCTTGACTCCCAAACCATGTTGGGCGATAATGGGTTGGCCGGCAGGAAAAAAATAAAAGGAATTCTGTCTGACCATATGCCCTCCTTTCCCGCCACCATATGACCATGATCAAGCAGGATGATATAATTATGGTTCTCAATGGCAGAGGAAATTTCAATGGGCTGCGTCACTTCCCAATACGTTGCCCGATGGAAACGTATGGTCAGTGAATCAATGAATTTGGTCAGAAGTGACATTGAAAAAGCATCAAGGTTCTCTCAAACCTAAGTTTTTTATCGGATAAATACAATTTCAAGCCGGAATTTTACAACCATAAGCCGTTATTGGTGTTTAATCGAATTTATACTCGAATAACCATCTTTGCATGCTATGAATTCATCGCTGGATATCCTCGGACAATCGCTCTCCATACTGGAGCTTCTTGGAGTCGCAAGCGGATTGCTCGGTGTCTGGTTGACCACCATACGGAGCATTTATTGCTTCCCGGTTGGCATACTCAATGTGATCATCTATGCGTTGATATTCTTCGGACCGGATGTGCGACTTTATGCCGATGGCGGACTCCAACTTTGCTTCGGAGTGCTACTGACAGCAGGATGGGTCAACTGGGCTAGAAAAAACAACCTCTCCAAAACAGAGATTACCGGTCTGTCCAAGCATGACATCATCCGGCTTGCCCTGATCTCGGTGCCTGCAGGTTTTTTATCGGGTGAAATCCTGACACGAACTGATGCCGCCTATCCAAGACTGGATGCTTGGCTAGCCACGTTCTCACTCGTTGCACAATGGCTGATCGCCAAAAAGAAGATTGAAAACTGGATACTTTGGATTGCAGTAAACACCATCTATGTACCAGTTTACTGGTATCGCGGACTTCCCGCGACTTCCATGCTCTATTCGCTGTATCTTTTACTCGCAATAAAAGGGTTCTTGTCGTGGAGAAGGTCATTGACAAGTAAAATCGTCCGTTGAAATGACCATTACACGAATCGCCATCCTGGGTCCTGAATCAACAGGTAAGTCGCAACTGGCCGAAAAACTGGCAACTCATTTTCAGTCTGTTTGGGTGCGAGAATTCGCTCGTGATTATCTGCAAGCACTTGATCGTCCTTATACATTGAAGGATGTAGAAAAATGTCGTGAAGGCCAGATTCGTTTGGAGGAGGAAGCCCTGACAGAAAATTGCAGTCCTGTGTTCTTTGACACAGATACTACCATAAACTTCGATATCTGGCTGGAAGAAAGATTCGGAATTGAAAAACTTCATCATGATTACAGTCCTGAAAAACGGTACGACTTCTACCTGCTTACCTACCCTGATCTGCCGTTCGTAGCTGACCCTTTAAGGGAAAATCCTCATAAGCGAGAATACCTTTTCAACAGATATAAAGAGGCCTTGGCGACATATGGAATCCCGTTCCGTGTGGTAAAGGGGACCGATACAGACCGACTAAAGAATGCGATTGATGCTATAAAGAGTTGGCAATCCACAATTTCACAATGATGAAAATATCTAACTTGCCTTCTATGAATAAGGTTTGGATTTTCATTTCAATGTTATTGCTGTCATCTCAGATTTCAGCTCAACGCTACTATGCCGCCTTCGGCGGAAGAGCTGGAAAATTCAATACCGGAGTCACTTTCAAATATTTTTGGAATACAGATAATGCTACAGGCGTGAAGCTTGATGGCTATTATACCAAGATGGGTGCGGGAGGCTATACCATAAAAGGATTTGCGATCAAACAAGTGCCTTTTAAAATTCCGATCATACAACTTCCACTCGATCTAATCATCGGTGGCGGAGTACATGGCGGATTCTTTCCGGTTGGCGATGGATTCACCCGGTACTACAAGCGTGTAAAAGGCGGTGGCGATCCGATCGAAGCCGACTATTACAATAACGACGTGGTTTCAGTCGGCATTGACGCCACTATCGAACTTGAATACCAGGTAAAAAAAATAATGCCTATCGCTTTTGCCATCGATGTTTGTCCGTTTTATGAATTCATCAACCGCGGACCAGAGTACATCGATTTCGGATTCTCGATCCGCTATCTTTTCCGTTACTGACCAACCATTTTCAACGCTGCAACTTGAGTCCCAATCCGGCACCGAACACCCAGGTTCCGTTTTTTGTAGCGGATTTTGCGTTGTAGTACATAGGAATCTGAACAACCAATCTCTTGTAGAGGTAGGATAGTCCTAAACCCAGAGCAGGCGTGACTACCGAATTAGTGAATCCGGTCGATTTGTCGTCCTTGAATCGCAAAGAAGGCAACATACCGAGCATTATCTTGGACGAACCGTTTTTGTAGGAAATATTCGGACCAGAAAAATTCAAAAACGCCCCATCATCCACATACCCTACAACAGCAACGCCTTCAAGTCCGCTGATTTTGACCTTGTTTTCCTGGGCCTTAGAAGTTTCAATCGTAAAGAAGGCAAATAGAATCACGATGGGCACACTAAGCATAAGGCGTATCATTGGATGGATTTTTTTATGATGCAAAGTATAAAAAAACGCTTCACATGGTTGATTTTTTTAATGCAAATAAACTTGCACGACGACTTCCTTGATTACCTTTGAAGTACTGGGGTGCCCTGTAATTGCAGAGCTGAGATCATACCCATCGAACCTGTACAGGGTAATGCCTGCGTAGGGAGATCGGTGAAACAATAACACGGGCGTGTGCCTTCAGGCGACCGTAATTGTATAATCGATAAACCATTACTCATGTATTTCTTTCGAATGCTTTGTCGCACCTTCCCGGTTTCACTGGCATGTTCGTTCACATTGTTGGCTGCATTTACTGTAAACGCCCAATCAGGACTGAAGGGCACAGTCGTGGATAAAGATGCCGGATTGCCTGTGCCCGGAGTAGTGATACGAATCGATGGATCCTTCTCTGCTACGACCACTGACAAGAGCGGCAACTTCGTATTTGAGAATCTATATGGCGAAAAGATAACTCTTCGAACGTCCCATATTTCATTCCAGGAATACACGCTGGCAATCAACTTGCCTTCAGCACCGGTGAAATTGGAACTTACAGCTCGTACGTATCTTTCTGATGAAGTCAACATCACTGCTCTCAAAGCCACTGATCGTTCAGCAGTGGCCTTTACGGAGGTCACGAAAGCTGAAATCGATAAGACCAATCTAGGGCAAGATCTTCCCATGTTACTGCAACTTCAACCATCAGTGAATGTCACTTCCGATGCGGGTAACGGGATCGGATATACCGGAATAAGGATCCGTGGCAGTGATGCCACAAGGGTGAATGTAACCATCAACGGAATACCTGTCAATGAT
>JBJSZR010000618.1:0-8357 GCA_046090385.1 Bacteroidota bacterium | reverse complement strand
CCGTGATCAGGAAGGGAATAACAGCGGATAATGTCGACGATACCCAAATGTCGAACCAGAGGGAAATATCCGACGCGGTAAACATCCAATACATCAACAAACCGGGCAAAAAGCCGAAAGTGACCATATCGGCCAAAGAATCCAACTCCTTACCGAAGGGTGAACTCACCTTCAATGCCCGGGCTACAAGACCATCGAACAGATCGAAGACCAAGCCTGCAAGTAAGAAAAAAGCCATTCGACCAACTTCCCCATCTATGATTGCTACCGAAGCCAAACAACCAGATAGCAGATTCAATAAAGTCAGCAGATTAGGTAGATGCCTTTTAAAGGATCTTTGCATGAGACAAATGTAACCAACGCCGGACAAGTAGCGATGAACAAGGACTTTTAAAAAATCGATTTTGTTGAAAATCGGGACAAAATTGAAACAAAAACGACATTTTGAGGGGTCAAATCCAGTAACTTTAATCATGGTAAAGAGTTTATCTTAGCAGATGTATTCAAAGGATCAAATCATCCATAAGAATCGTCAAAGAATCATGCGCATCATAGCCACAATTATCATATTATCGACTTCGTTGCGCTTAACAGCCGATGCACCTAAATACAGCAACGAATTCCTGTCCATAGGTGTTGGAGCCCGTCCTATGGCCTTGTCCGGAGCAGTCGTGGCCAGCAGTGATGATGCGACATCGGCTCTTTGGAACCCTGCCGGATTGAGCCGTTGCAAGGGCGACCTTCAACTGGCTGCAATGCATGCTGAACTTTTCGCCGGCATTTCCAAATTCGATTATGCAACCCTTGCAACACGTATCGATTCATCCCGCACCATTGGATTCTCCATCGTTCGTTTTGGCACTGATGACATCCCGAATACCCTTGACTTGATTGATGCATCAGGCTTGATAGATTACAGCCGACTCTCCTCCTTCTCCATCGCTGATTACGCCTTTGTATTCAGTTATAGCCAGACCACACGTTTCCCCGGATTGCGTATAGGCGGAAATGCCAAAGTGATTCATCGTAAGGCAGGAGATTTCGGAAAAGCCTGGGGCTTCGGATTCGACCTTGGTGCGCAGTATACCGTCAATCGTTGGCAGTTCGGTGTGATGGCAAAAGATATAACCTCCACCTTCAATGCATGGAGTTATAACACCGAATTATTGGAAGGTACATTCAGCAAGACCGGTAACGAGATTCCTAAAAACTCTACTGAAATCACTTTGCCAAAATTGATTCCCGGCGCGGCATACAGATTTGACTTCAGCGATAAATTCAGTCTTACAGGAGAAATCAATGCAGAGCTTACGTTCGATGGCCAGCGCAACACGGTGATCAGTTCCGATGTGGTCAACGTGGATCCGAGAGCAGGCATAGAAGTCGGCTATGCAGATCTTGTATTTCTTCGTGGTGGAATCCAGAACATCCAGAAGGTAAAAGATTTCGACGGTGGAACCTCTACAATCATGCAACCCAACCTTGGCATCGGCATCAGACTTGGCAGACTAAGTGTCGACTATGCTCTGACCAATATCGGAAGTCAACAAGTGTTATACTCGAACGTTTTCTCTCTTCGTTTGGAAATCACCAAGCAAAAGCGATGACAACTGAATGAATCCTGGAAATCAATTCTGGAAAAACGTCATCCTGTCGCTAGTGTTCTTGGCAACAGCAATGTCGTCATCCGCTCAACCGTTCGGAAACGAGTGGATCAACTATAGCCAGCAGTATTTCAAAGTCAAGGTATCGCAGAATGGCATTTACCGTATCAGCCGTCAAACACTTCTTTTCGCAGGAGTGAATGTTTCCGGACTTGATCCGCGTAAATATCAGCTCTACTGTAATGGGCAACAACAATTCATTCATATCGAGGGTGAAGGCGATGGTGTATTCGACCAGAACGATTTCATAGAATTCTACGGCAAGAAGAACGATGGCTCACTTGACACGAAATTATATGCGAATCCCGACTGGCAACCGAATCCTTATTACAGCAATTTCACAGACACTGCAATTTATTACCTGACCTGGAGTCCTCTGGGTAATGGATTAAGGATGGACACGACGGTCGATTCCGCATTCTCCAATTACGCTGTAGCTCCATATTGCATCAAGGAAACATTCTTCCAGGATCCGGCTGAGTACAATTACGGTTACAATAACAACTCGATGGATTATACGGAGAGTGAAGGATGGTGCAGGGTTTTCGGGTATAAAGCGGAACAACCGAATCAGGGACCGTTCCCATACACCATACAATTTCCGGTCAGGAATGTTTTTACAGGAGGTCCAGCTGCGGAAATCGAGTACAGTGTAGGAGGCATCAATAACCTGGCCCACTACCTGTCTGTCACTTTCCCAGGATATACATTCACGGATACTTATTACATCCAGGAGCACAAAACCTACCGTTTCAGCGCGTCAGCCTCCTCGCTCACATTACCGACATCCAATCTGATCCTTGCATCCTCCTCGAACAGTGGAGGCTCCAATGATTACCAGGGGTTTTATTATGCCAAGCTTCGGTTCCCTCATACTTTCGACTTTGAAAATACGAACAAATTCGAGTTTGAAGTCCCCGACGCCATTGGTCAGGCTAAAGCGAGACTAGCCATAACATCCTTCTCATCAGGTCCGAATGCACCCATCCTATACGACCTAACCAACCACCGTCGGATCGTGATGGTGAGCAGTGGTTCAAGTTGGCAAGGACTGCTAACCAATGACGGAAATACGGCTCCCAAAAAATGTCTGATTGTTGATCCAGCAGCGATCCCTTTCACTGCTTCAATAAGTGCGATCAATTACTCAACCACCAATTTCGGTTATTTCAATAATTTGACCGGCACGCCTATTGATTCCGCATATTTGATTGTGAGTAACCGTTCTTTGTGGAGCCAAGCCACAGCCTATTTGAACTATCGTAACACTACGACAGGTGGCAAGTCGATACTGGTAGATACGGAAGAATTGACTGATCAATTCGCCTACGGAGTGAAGAACCATCCTTATGCCGTCAGGAACTTTTGTGACAGGATTCTCCGAACATGGACGAATGCAGCACCGCCCCAGCATCTATTACTGATTGGAAAATCTTTGAACCCTTTGATTGCAAAAAGAGAACCCTGGAATTACGGTCTGAACCTCGTGCCATCCTTCGGAGTACCCAGTTCAGACATTCTATTCACCGCAGGACTTGACGGATCTCTTTTCGAGCCACGGATACCTACCGGAAGGATCTCTGCGCGTAACGGTACCGAGGTTCTTGATTACCTGCAGAAAGTCCAGGAATATGAAAGTACGCAGTCCGGCCCACCATTGCCCTGGATGAAAGAGATCCTACATTTCGGCGGAGGTAATGATCCTGCACAGCAATCCCAATTATCCGCTTATCTCGATGACTATAAGGGTATCATGGAGGATGAGAACTTCGGTGGGAAGGTCACCACCTATCTGAAATTCACTTCGGTTCCCATCGTCATTAATCAATCCGACTCACTGCAGGCACAAATCGATTCCGGAGTTGCCGTGATGACCTTCTTCGGCCATGCTTCCGGTTCGGGATTCGACCAGAGTACGGATGAACCCTCAGAATACAATAACCGAGGTCGCTACCCGCTGGTTGTGGCAAACAGTTGTTTTGCCGGCGATATCCACACCAGCCAGAAAAGTGTCAGTGAGAAGTTCGTACTCGAGCCGTCAAAAGCCGCTATCGGATTCATAGCCAGTGTGGGGTTGGGTGTTCCAAACGACTTGTTCCTTTATTCCCATGCGTTTTTTGAGAATGCATCCAAACTCAACTACGGTGCCTCAATAGGGCAACTCATGAGGATGGCTGTTCAGGAGATCCAGATACCGAACATCGATAATATAAAAAACGTTTGTCAGGAGATGTCACTGCATGGGGACCCCTCCTTGAAGCTGAACAATTTCAATAAACCTGATTTCACCATCGATGAATCATCAATCCGCTTCACCCCAGAAGATATCACAACCGAGCTCGACACATTTTCTGTGAGAGTGGATGTAAGGAACATCGCACGCGGTGTCAAGGATACGTTCACCGTGAAACTAACTCGAATTTTCCCGGACGGAAGCGATTCCGTTTACTTCTCGACTGTAGGCGATTGCTTTTACAATAAGACTTCCGTTTTCAACCTTAGAACCGGTGGCTTCGGCGCATCGGGGATAAACAGGTTCATCGTTGACGTAGATCCATATAACTCGGTCTCCGAGCTGGATGATTACACGAATAACAAGACGATGACTTCTCTTTTCATCACTTCAAACGATATTCTTCCTGTTTATCCTGGAAAATTCGCAATTCATCCTGTGAATTCGGTGATTTTAAAAGCCAGCACTGCTGATCCATTGGCAGGACTTAAAAGCTATCGTTTTGAGATCGACACGATTGACCTTGATATTGCGGATTCACTGTTCGGAAGCCAGTATAGTCCATTGTTCACAAGTGGAACCGTCACTGACAGCGGAGGTGTCATTACTTGGCCGGTGCCTAATTTCACGTTGCAAGACAGCACAGTTTATTTTTGGAGAGTAGCGAACGACTCGATCTCATTGAATCCCGCCAAATACAAATGGCAGCAGTCATCATTCATTCATATTGCAGGAAAAACCGGCTGGGCGCAATCACAATTCTATCAATTCAAATCAGACGGCTACGAGAAAATGCGTTTCGATACCGCAGGCAGAAAATTCGACTTTGTTCCCAACAATAAATCACTGAGCGTTTTCACGAACGGAATGCCCAACGGCCCTTCAGAGTACAACGAGATAGGATACAAACTAAATGATGTCGTTACAGAGTACAACGGTTGCACAGGAGTACCTGCCATCTATGTGGCGATTCTTGACTCCATAACCCTTAATCCATGGAATAATTGCGGTGTAAACTACGGTCAGCTGAACACCTTCACTCCTGCACCAGGCAGTGATTGCAGTTATACTTTCGGTGTGATCGGAACCGGGAATTGCCGATCGCGCCCTGAAAACGTTTTCCAGTTCAGGTATCAGGATACAGCTCAAATGAATGCCTTGCAAAACCTTATCAATAATGTTCCAGCAGGGAATTACATCATGGCTTATTCGTGGTTCACAGCAAATTATTCCGCTGTTAATCCTTCATTCCATAATGCTCTTGGTTCTCTTGGCTTCAATTCATCGGCGCTGAACGACAATTCACCCTATATCTTTTTAACGAAAAAAGGATTTCCTTCAACCAACCGATCCGTAATCGGCAATAGCCAATCGGACAGATTGACGCTTGATGCTTTGTTAAGTTCATTCTGGAATCAAGGCAACATCTCGTCCACCATCATCGGACCTGCGCACCACTGGGAATCTCTACATTGGAACCAGATACCCAAAGAGGCGACTCCCGGGCGAGACCAAATCGATATTTCAGTGTTAGGACTCAACTCAGGTACTGACGTATGGGATACGCTTGTAAACCAGATAACTTATTCCACTTCGGGTAAAGACACCTCTTTGTCCTGGATTCCTGCCGGCACATACAAATACCTGAAAATAATCGCGAACCAATCCGATGATTCATTACGGACGCCACCACAGATGCGTTATTGGAGAATTTATTTCGACGAGTCTCCTGAATGCGCCATCAATCCGAATCGTTCATTCACCTTTTACGAAAATCCACTTTCCGAGGGCGATACGGTGAAAATGTCCGTAGCTATTGACAACATTGGCAATATCCCCATGGATAGTCTTTGCGTTGATTTCTTCATGTACACCGACAGCAGGCAACGGATCAACCTTTCCAGATTGAAACTGGACTCACTGCGTACCGGTGCGACCATCACAGCATCCGTTCGTATCGATTCAACCTTCGGTTTGGCAGGTAACACGAGTCTGTGGGTTGAAGCTAATCCATTTGGCATCGGACACCAGGATGAACAGTACCACTTCAACAACCTGGCACAGATAAATTTCAAGATAGATCGCGATATCATCAACCCCGTATTGGATGTGACCTTTGACGGAGTACACATACTTGATGGAGATATTGTTTCCGGACGACCTAATATAACAGTGCAACTTCATGACGAAAACAAATTCCTCGCATTGAATGACACTTCGAAATTCAAGATCTACTTCAAGAGACCAGGTACCAGCACTATTGAAAGAATCTATTTCAGCTATCCATTCTATGGCAGTCCGCTTGACTTTCAGGCGGCCGATTTACCCAAGAACAGTTGCAAAATCGACTGGAGGCCTGAATTAACGCAAGACGGCATCTATACCTTCGAAGTTGAAGCGGCCGACATATCGAATAATGAATCCGGAAAATATAATTACAAGATCAGTTTCGAGGTGGTTAACCGGTCAACAATCACCGAGGTACTGAATTATCCAAACCCGTTCTCAACCTCCACTCGATTCGTGTTCACACTTACAGGAAATGAAGTGCCTACCGACATGAAAATCCAGATCATGACAGTCAGTGGCAAGATTGTCCGTGAAATCACTTCCAAAGAACTGGGCGATATCCACATCGGACGCAACATCACCGAGTATGCGTGGGATGGGAAAGACGAGTTCGGAGACCGCTTGGCAAACGGGCTATACCTTTACAGGGTCATCACTCGAATGGGTGACCGTGATATTGAGAAAAAGGCCACGGAGGCTGATGCCTACTTCAAAAAAGGTTGGGGTAAAATGTACATCCTGCGTTGAACAACGCTCCGAGGAATCGGAAAAAACAATCACTTGAGGTTATGGAAAACGGCTTGAACGTCGTCATCTTCCTCGAACCGATCAACCAGTTGCAAAATCTCATCGGTTTGCTCTTCTGAAAGCTCCACGGTGGTAGTGGGAAGACGTTCAAGTCCGGCCTTCTTGATTTCGATTTTACGGTCGTCTAATGCTTTCGACATTTTGCCGAAATCTTCAAATGCAGTATAGATCACTATTTCCTCTTCATCAACCTCGAGGCTATCCAAGCCGAAATCAATAAGCTCCAATTCCAGTTCATCGGTATTGAGTTTTCCATCGTTCGTGATCCGAAAAACACCTTTTCTCTGAAACATGAAATCAAGGGAGCCGGTTTTCCCAAGAGCACCGTTTCCTCGATTGAAATGCATGCGGATATTGGCAACGGTACGTACTGGATTATCGGTAGCGGTTTCTACTACAATGGCAACACCATGCGGTCCGTATCCTTCATAAACGATTTCTTCGAAGTTACCTTCATCTTTTGAACTCGCTTTTTTAATGGCATTTTCAATCCTGTCTTTGGGCATGTTAACGCCCTTGGCATTGGTGATGGCCGTACGCAAACGCGGATTATATTCCGGATCAGTGCCACCGGCTTTTACAGCTATGGCAATTTCACGCCCGATCCGTGTGAAAGCCTTGGCCATACGGTCATAGCGGGCGAACATCTTATGCTTACGCTTTTCAAAAATACGTCCCATGTCACTGAATGTATTACTATGCGAATTTAGGAAAAATAGGAAATTTACTGCCTGTGATCAATCGTCGCTCTCTTCGCGTTCCTTAATCGCTTTTTTGTGTGCATCACTACCCGGCCTTCCAATGACCTTGTAATCGCCTTCCCCCTTGAGAATTGACTTATACAAAGGTTGGTTATCCAGCACCTCTATTGCGCGTTTCAGTTCAAGGTCGTTTCGTAACGATATCTCTTTCCTGCCACGCTCATAATAATATCGAGAAACGATTTCCTCCTCCAGCATTTCGCGGATTTCAGTACGATGATTCTGAAGATCATTCTTCTTATTGGATTCCATTTCAGCCTTCATGGTTTCATAAGATGACTTCAGTTTATCAAAATGCTTGTCACGTTCCAAAGCCTCTTTCAATGCTTCGAGTCGTTTTTCACTTTGGTCGATGTAATCATACTTCTTGCCTTGAAGGAATGAAACAAACTGCAAATAATCCGTATCTGTGAATCGGAAATCCTTTGCGGCAGCAAGCGTTGGATGTTCGCGCGTATATAAACCGGCATAATCGAACAACTGATAATTTTCAAGCAAGGCAACAGCAATCGGGCTGTAATAAGTGGGGTCGATATAAATGTCAGGATATACTCCACTTCCATCGAATACCGATCTGCCACCTTTTGTTTTGAACTCAGCAATAGTCGAATCAGCCACCTTACCTACCGTTCCATCATTCGACCTGTGTGAATAATCCAATGCCTGAATACACCTGCCACTCGGTGTATAATACTTCGCGATAGTCACCTTCAGCATGGTATTGTATGAAAGATTATAAGTCTGTTGAACAAGACCTTTGCCGAAAGAACGCTGACCGACCAAAACCGCTCTATCAAGCTCCTGAAGCGACCCGGAAACGAT